>JAYVYV010000125.1:0-12686 GCA_043783985.1 Acidobacteriota bacterium
TTACTTCCGCGTGACGGCGGATCGGCGTTTGCTGTTCGGCGGTCGCGCGGAGTTCGGCCGCCCGGCCCCGGACACGACGCGGCGCGCGGCCGCAATCCTGCGCAAGGGGATGACGACGATTTTTCCCGAGCTCACGGATGTCCGCATCGACTACGCGTGGGGCGGCAACGTGGCGTTCACGCGCGATCAGATGCCGCGCGCGGGCCGTCTCGACGGTGTGTACTATGCCGGCGGCTACTGCGGCCACGGCGTCGCGATGGCCACGTATCTGGGCGAACAGATCGCGCGGCGGATCGCCGGCGAGCCGATCGACCACCCATTGTTCGACGATAATTTCGCGGCGATCCCGATGTACGACGGCACCCCCTGGTTCCTGCCGCTCGTGGGGGCCTACTATCAGGTGAAGGATTGGCTCCAGTAGATCTCGAGTACTCGCCCGAGCAGATGCGCGCGATGGCCGACGAAGTCGTGGGCCGCTGCATCGCCCACATCGCCTCGCTCGATCGCCAGCCCGCGTGCGGCGACGTGGACGCGGCCGAACTCTGCCGCGCGCTGCGCGAAGCCGCGCCCGAGCAGGGCGTCGCCCTCGAGCCGCTGCTCGATCAGCTGTTCCGCGACTGCATTCCCCGCTCGTTCACCGCTCCAGGTCCGGGCTATCTGGCCTACATACCCGGCGGCGGCCTGTACCCGGCGGCGCTCGCCGACTTCATCGCCGACACGACCAATCGCTACACCGGCGTATGGCAGGCGGCGCCCGCGCTCGTTCAACTCGAGGCCAACGCGCTCGACTGGCTGCGCGAGTGGATGGGGTTTCCGGCCGAGGCGCGCGGCCTCTTCACCACCGGCGGCTCGATGGCGACGTTCAACGCGATTGTCTGCGCGAGGGAGCGCCACCTCGGCGCCGAGATTCGCCGCGGCGTGCTGTACGCCTCGGACCAGGCGCACCATTCGGTGCTGAAGTCGGCGAAGCTCGCCGGCGTCATGCCGGATCGCGTTCGGCCGATCGCGTCCGACGATCGCTTCCGGCTGCGCCTGGATCTTCTGCACGAGGCGATCGCTGCCGATCGTCTCGCCGGCCTCACGCCCTTCGCGGTCGTCTCCAGCGCGGGGACGACGAATACCGGGGCGGTTGATCCGCTGGATGCCATCCAGGACCTCTGCGCGCGCGAGGGGATGTGGCATCACATCGACGGGGCGTACGGCGCGTTTTTCTATCTGTCCGAGGATCTGCGCGGGACGCTGCGCGGGCTGCCGCGCGCCGATTCGCTGACGCTCGATCCGCACAAGGGCATGTTCCTGCCTTACGGCACCGGCGCGCTGCTCGTGCGCGACGGCGCGGCGCTGCGTGCGGCGCACGAAGCGACCGCCGACTACCTGCCCGCGATGCCACACCCCGGGGACTTCTACGATCCCAGCCAGCACGGTCCCGAGCTGTCGCGCGGGTTTCCCGGGCTGCGCGTGTGGCTGTCGGTGAAACTGTTCGGCGCCGCGGCGTTTCGCGACGCCATCGCCGAGAAGCGTGCGCTCGCGCTCGAGGCGCGGCGGCGCGTCGCCGCGCTGCCGGGCATCGTGATCGACGCGGAACCCGAGCTCTCGCTGTTCGCCTTCCACCTGACGTGGCCCGGCGCGTCACCTGAGGAGGAAGACGCGGCGACGCGCGCGCTCATGGAGAAGACGACGCAGCGGGGCCGTGTGATGGTGACCGGCTGCACGGCGCGCGGCCGGGCGCTCGGCCGGGTGTGCGTGCTCAGTTTCCGCACGCATCGACCGCAGATCGACGCGCTGATCGAGGATATGACGTCCGCGATCGCGGAGATACGCTCGCAGGGATCGGCCGGCGTGCCGGTCGCTGCGGACACATGGGTCCGCCCTCACACATAGCCATATGACCAACACCTCGAACCGGGAGCACCTCCGTACGATCGCCGTCCGTGCCATGCGGGAGCGCGGTCTCGACCCCCGGCTGCCGCCGGACGCGCTGGCCCAGGCGGCGCAGCTCGAGGCCGCGCCGACCACGACCGAGGAACCGACGCGCGATCTGCGCGCGCGGCTCTGGTGCTCGATCGACAACGACGACTCGCGCGATCTCGACCAGCTGTCGGTGGCGGAGGCGCTGCCGGGCGGCGACGTCAAGGTGCTGGTCGCGATCGCCGACGTCGACGCCGCGGTGGCGAAGGGATCGCCGGTCGATCGGCACGCCGCGCTGAACACGACGTCGGTGTATACGCCGGCGATGATTTTTCCGATGCTGCCCGAGCGGCTGTCGACCGATCTCACCTCGCTGAACGAGGGTCAGGATCGCCTTGCCGTCGTGATCGAGTTCGTCGTCTCGTCCGGGGGCGAGGTGAAGGCGGGGACCCTGTACGGCGCGACCGTCCACAACCGCGCCAAGCTCGCCTACAACGCCGTCGGCGCGTGGCTGGTCGGCGACGGCCCGCTGCCGCCGGCCGCGGCGGCGGTGCCGGGCATGGACGAGCAGCTGCGCATGCAGGATGGCGTGGCGCAGGCGCTCGACGCGCTGCGCGCGCAGCACGGCGCGCTCGGCTTCGAGACGATCGAAGTCGAGAACGTGTTCGACGGCGACACGCTGCACGACGTCCGGCCGCAGCGGCCCAACCGCGCGAAATCGTTGATCGCGAACCTGATGATTGCAGCCAACGGCGTCACCGCGCGTTTTCTCGACGCCAAAGGGTTTCCTTCGCTGCGCCGCGTCGTGAAATCGCCTGAGCGGTGGGATCGCATCCGCGCGCTGGCGGAGGGCCTGGGGGACAAGCTGCCGGCCGACGCGGACTCGGTGGCGCTCGCGGCGTTTCTCGATCGTCGCAAGCACGCGGATCCGGACACGTTTCCGGATCTGTCGACCAGCGTCATCCGCCTGCTCGGCCGCGGCGAATACGTCGTCGATCCGCCGGGGGCGGAGCCGCCCGGGCATTTCGGCCTGGCGGTGCGCGACTACTCGCATTCGACGGCGCCCAACCGGCGGTATCCCGATCTGGTGACGCAGCGGCTCGTGAAGGCCTCGCTCGCCGGACATCCGTCGCCCTACAGTCTGGGCGAGCTCGAAAAAATCGCGACGCAGTGCACCTCGCAGGAAGACGCGGCGAACAAGGTCGAGCGGCAGGTGCGCAAGTCGGCCGCCGCGATGGTCGTGCAGTCGCGCGTCGGCGATCAGTTCGACGCGATCGTCACCGGCGCGTCGAACAAGGGTACGTTCGTCCGCGTCGCCGCGCCGCCGATTGAGGGCAAGCTGATGGGATCACACCCGGGACTCGACGTCGGCGATCGCCTGCGGGTCAGGCTCTCGGGCGTCAACGTCGATCGCGGGTTCATCGATTTCCAGCAGGCGTAGAGCCGGCTCTCTTGCGGCCGTTCCGAACAGCAGCACGAGACAGAGGAGAAGCCAAACACGTTGCGCAGATCGAAGTTGGTCCGCTTCCACGACGAAGCGGATCCGACCGAGAGGATCTTCCGCGGCCACCAGAGCGCGAGGCCGGTGATCGCCGGCCCGAGCATCGCCACCGAGAATCCGCCGACCATTGTCTCGCCGATGTCGCCCGCGGCGAACCGCGTGTGCACGAGATGCAGCCGGCGAGGACGACTCACGCATGCACGTCAGCGGGGAGCGGCGAACCATTTCAGATTTCAGATTTCAGATTCAGACCTCGAACCTATGGGCGATCCTGCGAGCTTGACGTCGCCGTCCGGGCAGGCGCATCCGGCGGCAGCGCGGTGGTGTTGCCGTTGAGGTAGCGATCGAACCAGTACACCTCCCAGTTGATGCTCTCGACCAGGTGCTTCGGCTCGCCCGTTCGCGTCAGGTTGTGGTTCTCGCGCGGGAAGAAGACCACTTCGCTCGGCACGCCGAAGTGCTGCAGCGCGCGGAACCACTGCTCGCCCTGCTCGATCGGCACGCGGAAGTCGTTGTCCGAGTGAAGGACCAGCGTCGGCGTCTTGACGTTGCGGGCGTACTTCAGCGGCGAGGCGTTCCAGTAGAGATCGTGCTTGTCGAAGATGTCCCCAGTGAAATCGTCCGCGTGCCCGTACGCGCCATCCCTCGTCCCATCGTCGCTGACGAAGTTGGAGATGCTGCGCAGCGTGACCGCCGCCTTGAAGCGGTTGGTGTGGCTGACGATCCAGTTGGTGAGGAAGCCGCCGTAGCTGCCGCCGGTGACGCCGAGGCGATCCTTGTCCACCCAGGGATACTTCACGAGCGCGGCGTCGACGCCGTTCATGACGTCGACGTAGTCCTTGCCGCCCCAGTTCAGCTCGATGCCGCGCTCGAACTTCTCGCCGTAACCGGTCGAGCCGCGCGGGTTGGTGAAGAAGACCGCCCATCCGTGCGACGCGTAGACCTGGAACTCGTGATACCAGTCGAAGCCGAGCTGCCCCGCGGGGCCGCCGTGAATCGTCAGGATCATCGGGTACGTCTTGCCGGCCTCCCAGCCGATCGGCTTCATGAAGAAGCCGTCCACGTCCCAGCCGTCGGCGCCCTTGAACGCCACGCGTTCGACGGGCGAGAGCCGCAGCTGCTTCCACAGCGCGGCGTTCAGGTGGGTCAACTGCTTCTCGTTGCGGCCGTCCAGATCGGCGACGTAGAGATCGTCGAGGTGTGTCGGATCGTTGACGCCGTAAGCGAGCCTGTTGGTTTTCTCGCTGACGTCTATCAGGTGCACCGTGCGATCGCCGGAGGTGACGGCTGCCGCTCGGCGCGACGCCAGATCGACACGAAACAGCTGGCTGGTGCCCTTGACGCCGGTTTCGAAATACAGCGCCCGCCCGCCCTCGGCCCAGCGCAGCGCCGACGGGATCAGATCCAGACGGTCCGCCGCGAGTCTGGCTGCCGCGCCCGTGCTCGGCGCGAGCCAGATCTTCAGATGCCCCTTGTCGACCATCGCGCTGACGAACGCGATCGTCTTGCCGTCGGGGGACCAGCGCGGGGAGCTGTCCGGCGTCTCGTGAAACGAGATCTTGGTCAGCGGACCGCCGGCCGCATCGACCACGAACACGTCGGTGTTGCGGCTGTCGTCGAACGCCTTGCCGGTGCGGTCCGAGACGAACGCGATCTTCCGGCCGTCGGGCGACCATTGCGGATCCGAATCGTTCCAGTCGTCGCCGGACGTGATCGGCGCCGATCGGCCCGAGGCGACGTCGGTCACCCAGATGTGCGTCCGTTTGTCGTCGAACCATCCGGTGTCGTTGAACTTGTAGTTGGCATGCGCGTAATGGCGCACGTCGCTCGGCGACTTCGCCGTGTCGCTCGGCCCGCTGCGGCCGACGACGGCCAGTTGGCTGCCGTCGGGCGACCATTGAAAGCCGGAGGCGCCGTTCAGCAGGCTGGTGGCGCGGCGCGGCTCGCCGCCGCCGAGCGACAGCAGCCACACCTGCTGGCGCGGGGTGTCGGTGGCCGCATCGCCCGGCATCGGCCGCGCGGACAGGAAGGCGATCGCCTTGCCGTCCGGACTCCATCTCGGGTTGTTCGACGATTGCGGCGCCGTGGTCAGCGCCATCGGTTCCCGCGATCCGTCGGCCGGCACGGACCAGATCGTGCTGCGCCGCCGGTTCTGCTTCTGATCGACGGTCGTGACCACGAACGCGATCGTCGAACCGTCGGGCGAGAAATGCGGATCGCCGAGCGTCTCGAAGGCGAAATAATCTTCGGCGGTGACGCCACGCGTCTGCGCCGCCGCGGGCAGGGCGACGGCGAGCGCTGCGAATGCGAATGCCAGACGAATCGCGTGTGTCATATCGGCTTACGCCCTTTTCTGTTTCTTCCCCGCCGGCATCTGTGACACCGTCGCGGGCTTTTTCTTCGCTCCGATCGAATCGAGGCTCTTGCGCAGCGCGTCCATCAGGTTGACGACCTTCGGCGGCGCCTCCACGTCCCTCGCCACGATCTCGCGCCCTTCGATCTTCGCGTCGATGATCTCGCGCAGGCCGACCTGATAGTCGTCGCGATATTCCTGCAGATCGACGTCGCCTTCGAACGTCCCGATGACCTGTTTCGCCAGCTTCACCTCTTCCGGTTTCACCACGGCCGGCATGTCCGTGAGCTCCTCGATCGCGTCCATGCTGCGGATCTCGTTCGCGTGGCGCAGCGTGTACATCACGAGCCCCTGCTCGCGCGGCTGGACTTTCACCAGGTACTCGCGCCCGTACAGCGCCACCTTCCCGATCCCGGCCTTGCCTTTCATCCCTTCGCGGATGACGGCGAACGCCTCGCGCGCCACCGGACCGTCGGGCGCCAGGTAGTACGGGCGCTCGAGATAGATCGGGTCGATCGCCGTGTCCTCCGTGAATTTCTCCAGGCTGATGACGCGCGTCGAGTCGACGCGCACCTTCTCGATGTCCTCCTCGTCGACGATGACGTAGCGCCCTTTCTCGAACTCGAAGCCCTTGACGATGTCGGTGTTGGGCACCTCCCGCTCGCACGTCGGGCACCAGCGCTTCTGCTGGATGCGCGTCTGACACTCGCCGTGCAGCTGGTTGAAGCTCAGCGTCGCGCCGGCGTCGGTCGCCGGGAACACCTTGATCGGAATGTTGACGAGGCTGATCTTGAGGTAGCCCTTCCACGTCGGTCGCGCGGCCATAGTATGTCCGTCTCCTCCATCAGTGTTTGACGATCGGTGCGATCTTTTCGTCGACCTTGACCTGGAACCGCCGGAACCTGCCGTAGACGGCGGTGCCGTCGATGCGCGTCCCGTCTTTCCGATTCTCGTAGCGCTCGTGCATCTCGACCGGCACGAGCAAGCCGACGTCCGGCTCCGGTTGGTACGTGACGTCGATCACGCCACGGATGAGGACGTCTTCCGCGATGAGCTCGCTTCGGAGCACCCGCCCGCTGCCGGGCTCGATCCAGAACCGCCCGTGCGTCGGCAAATCTCTCCCATTCGACGTGCGAATGATGGTTTCCCGTTCGACTTCCTGGAACTGGAGCACCCAGACGGCATCCCCGCGCGCATCGCCGTCCGGATGCTTGAACGTGAAGCGGGACTGAATCCCTGGATCGAGGATGACGAGCGCGAGCACAGGCACGTTGACGGTGCGCTGCATGTTGCCGATGTTGTAGCGGGCGCTTTCGTCGGCGATGCGTTCGACCTGTTGCGTCGTCGACGCCGACGGCTCGAGAAACAGTTTCATCAACCGCTCGTCGCGATCGCGCACCGGCTTGCCGTCCACCTGGAAGACGTCGCGGAACTGCAGCCAGCGATCGACGCCCGCCGGCCTCACGAGCAGCAGGTCCGACTTGAGCTCGCGATGCGTGGGCGCAAGGTTCATGCGTGAGTTGCTGAACGGGTATCTGAGGCTCTGCACGTATTGCTCTTCGGCGACCACGCCTGACAGGCTGCGCTGGAACTCAACGACGTACGCGCCGGCGCGCGCGAGGACGGTCGCGAGCGTCGCCTCCTGCGCCGAAGCGGGTGCCAGCGCCAAGACGATAATCAGGAACAACGGGAAAACACGAGGCAATTTCATGGCCTGAGCCGCTGATCGTCCTCCCGGAGCCGGCGGCGGTCAAGCTAGAATCCTGCGCATGTCCAACCCCCTTTCGCCCCGCCTCTGTCTGGTGGCCGCTCTCGTCGGTGCTGCCGCGGCCGGTTCGATGATGGCCGCCGCGCGTTCCTCGTCTGCGATGGCGGATGCCGCGGCGCGGCTGCTGAACAGCCTGACGGCCGAGCAGCGCCAGCAGGCGTCGTTCGCCTTCGCCGCCGACGAACGGATGCACTGGCATTTCATCCCGACCGAGATGTTCCCTCGCCAGGGTCTGCTCGTCCGTTCGATGACCGGTCCGCAACGCACGCTTGCGCACGAGCTGTTGAAGGCGGGACTGAGCCAGCGCGGGTACCTGACCGCGACCTCGATTATGGACCTCGAAACGGTGTTGAAAGCGCTCGAAGCCGCGCAGCGCGCCGCCGGACCGCAGCCGCCGCGCGGCGCGGTGCTGGAGCGCGATCCCGACAAGTATTTCTTCTCGATCTTCGGCACCCCCTCCGCGAAGGACACGTGGGGCTGGCGCGTGGAAGGCCATCATGTGTCGCTGCATTTCACCGTGGTGAACGGCACGCTGGTCGCCTCGTCGCCGTCGTTCTTCGGCAGCAACCCGGCCGAGGTCCGCGACGGCGCGAAGAAGGGACTGCGGATTCTCGGCGCCGAGGAAGACACCGCGCGGGCGCTGCTGCAGTCGCTCGACGCCGCGCAGCGCACGAAAGCCGTCATCGACGCCGCCGCGCCCGGCGACATGGCGACGATGGCGAACGTGAACATCAGTCCGCTGTCGCCGTCAGGCGTCGAGGCCGCGGCGATGACCGCGGCGCAGCGCGACCTGCTGATGAAGCTGCTCGACGTCTACATCGGCAAGATGGCGGCCGACATCGCCGGGGATCGCCTGGCGCGCGTGCGCAAGGCCGGCGTCGAGAAGGTCGCGTTCGCCTGGGCCGGCGAGACCGAGCGCGGGAAGAAGCACTACTACCGTGTCCAGGGCCCGACGTTCCTGATCGAGTACGACAACACCCAGAACGACGGCAACCACATCCACTCCGTGTGGCGCGATTTCGACGGGGACTTCGGGCGGGACCTGTTGCGCGAACATCTTCGATCGGTCGCGCACTGAGTCGACGTTATTCTTTCGCGGGTCCTTCGTGTTGACGCGGCGGTGGAAACAGCCGGTCGAAGTTGCCGCCGAAGATCTTTTCGCGCACATCCGTGCTCGCGCCGATCTCGTCGAGCGCCGCCGACTGCCGCTCGTGCACGTCGCGCACCCATCCGCGCGGAAAGAACGAGGAGTCGCTGCCGAACAGCAGACGCTCGGGCCCGACGACGGCGAGAGCCTGGCGGAAGACGTCGGCGAGACTCAGGCCGACGTACTTGATCCAGCCGTTGGAGCTCGAGGTGTCGAGCAGGACGTTCGAACACAGATCCGCGACCATCAGCGCTTCGCGAAAAAGGCCGGCGCCGAAATGCGGGATGATGATCGGCACCAGCGGATGACTGAGCGCGATCGCGTGCAGGTCGAGCGGGTTGCCGTAGCGGATATCGAACGGGCTGGGCAGCCCGAGCTTCTTGCGGACGCCGACCGACAGCACGCCGCAGTGGACGAAGACCGCCGTCCCCGGCGTCGCCGCCGCCACCTCGAAGATTCGCTTCGCCCGGTCGTCTTGAATCGCATAGCGGTGCATGGCGGGGAAGAGGCAGATCGCGCCAAGCCCGCCGCGCGTGATGGCCTCCGACGCGTTCGCGGCCGCCTCCGGCTGCGTCGGATCCACCATGAAGAAGCCGACGAACCGCCCCCGATGACGGCCGACGGCGGCGGCGACCGACGCCGCGTCCCCCGGCACGCTCGCGATCAGCGCGGCGCGCGACACATGATGGCGATCGAGCTCCGCCACCCAGCGGTCGGCGAGCGCCGCTGCCGTCCCCGGCGCCTCCCACCCCAGTTTCGCCAACGCCGCGTCACCGCCGAGTGTGGCGAAGAACGGCGTCGAGAAGAAATGACAGTGCGCATCGTTGATCATCTTTGTACAAGCCACGGAGATACAGAGGGCACAGAAGCTTTCTCTGTGGCTTTTTCTTCCGTCTAAATCTCGCCGACGATCGCGTCGGCGACGTCCGCCGTTTTCGACGACCCGCCCAGGTCGGGCGTGCGGACCTTCCCCGTGGCGACGATCCGTTCGATCGCCCCGAGGACCTTGTCGTGGAGATCGCGGTGGCCGAGGTGGTCGAGCATCAGCGCGCCGGCCCAGATGGCGCCGATCGGGTTCGCGATTCCCCGGCCCGCGATGTCCGGCGCCGATCCGTGGATCGGCTCGAACATCGACGGATACTGGCGAGTCGGGTTGATGTTCGCACCCGGCGCGATGCCGAGGCTGCCCGAGATCGCCGATCCGATGTCGGTCAGGATGTCGCCGAACAGGTTCGACGCCACCATCACGTCCAGCGTCTGGGGGTGCGTGATCATCCGCGCGGCCAGCGCGTCCACGTGGTACTTCCTGTACTCCACGCCCGGATAGTCCTTCCGCACGATTTCGGCGACCTCGTCCCACAGCACCATCGAATGCGTGAGCGCGTTCGACTTGGTCGCGCTGGCGAGCATCTTGCGCGGCCGCGCCGCCGCGATCTCGAAGCCGTAGCGCAGGATCCGCTCGATGCCGTTGCGTGTAAAGACGCCGACCTGCTGCGCCACCTCGTGGAGCGTGCCGCGATGAATCCGACCGCCGACGCCGGAGTACTCCCCCTCCGAGTTCTCCCGCACGCACACCATGTCGATGTCCGGCGCGCCGCGGTTCGCCAGCGGCGAGCTCAGCCCCGCCAGCAGGCGCATCGGGCGCAGGTTGACGTACTGATCGAACTTCTGACGGATGCCGAGAATCAGACCGGCGGACGCGGCGTCCGACACGCCCGGCGCGCCGAGCGCGCCCATGTAGAGCGCGTCGAACGCCGCCATGCGCTCGTACCCGTCCTCGTCCATCATCCGCCCGTGCGTCTCGTAGTACGCGCAGCTCCACGGCAGGTCGCTGAACGCCACCGCCACACCGCTCCCGCGCGTCGCCTGTTCGATGGCGGCGATGCCCGCGGGGATCACTTCCTTGCCGATGCCATCGCCCGCGATGACACCAATCCGAAACGACGGCATGAGACGCTCCTCCTGAAAAATCCGATGTGCCGCGAAAAGGACGGCACGGCAGCATACAACCGACGGGTTATTATGGGCGTCAATTGTCAGATGCCCGCCCTCATCTCGAGTACAGGAGACGAACCATGACGGACCGGCTGTGGAACACCCTGGCCGCTGCGACCTTCGGCGTGGCCCTCGCGCTGTGGCCAACCCAGGCGTCGGCGCAGGCGACAGGACAGATCACGGGGGTGGTCACCGACAGCAGCGGCAGCGTGGTGCCCGGCGCGACAGTCGAGGTGTCCAACCAGGCCACCGGGTTCACCAGGAACGCGGTGAGCGAGCTCGACGGCGTCTACACGATCCCGCTGCTCAGCCCGGGGATGTACGAAGCCAAAGCCAGCCTGTCGGGATTCCGCACGACGATCCGCGGCGGCATCGAGGTGGTCGTCAACGGCACGGCGCGCGTCGATCTCCGACTGCAGGTCGGCTCGGTTTCCGAGCAGGTCACGGTCGAGGCAATCTCGCCTCTGGTCGAGACGAAGAACGCCACGCTTGGCATCGTCATCGATCAGAAGAAGGTCGTGGACCTTCCGCTGAACGGCCGCAACTTCACGCAGCTCGGCACGCTCATTCCCGGCGTGGTGGCGCCGCCGAGCAGCCTTGGCGGAGCGGACGGCAACGCGACGCCCGGCGGGTTCGGCAACGTGACGGGCGGCTTCAACGTCAACGGCATGCGCAACCAGTCGAACAATTTCCTGCTCGACGGCTCGCCGAACAACGACTCGTTCAACACCGGCTTCGTCCTGCGTCCGCCGCCGGACGCGATCCAGGAGTTCAAGATCCTGACCCACTCGTACGACGCCGAGTACGGCCGCAACGCCGGTTCGGTGGTCAACGTCGTCACCCGCTCGGGCAGCAACGACTGGCACGGCGGCGGGTGGGAGTTCAACCGCGACGATGCGCGGCAGGCGACCAACTATTTCGCCACGGCCAAGCCGGCGCTCAAGCAGAACCAGTACGGCGGAGCGCTGGGCGGCCCGCTGCGGAAAAACCGGGCGTTCTTTTTCGGCTACTACGAAGGCTTCAACAACCGCCAGGGCACCACCGACACGCGCGTGGTGTTGACCCAGGCGCAGCGCACCGGCGATTTCTCGGGCGGCGCCGCCGTGCGGGATCCGCTGACGGGTGTGGCGTTCCCGGGCAACATGATCCCGGGGAACCGCATCAGCCCGATCGCGACGGCCGTGCTCAACCAGTACATCCCGCTGCCCAACAGCGCGGGCAACCGTTCCGTCCGTTCGCCCGATGTCCTGGACACGCGTGAGCAATTCGGGCTGCGCGCGGACTTCAGGATCAACGACGCGCACACGCTGCTGGCGCGCTACATGTTCGCCCACACGAACAACGTCAACCCGCTCGGCGGATCGAATTTTTCGCCGGCCGGGAACACGGCGGTCGCGACGCTGCAGGACATCATGGGGTCCGACACGTGGGTGGTGAAGTCGAACGTGATCAACGTCGCACGCGCGAACCTCAACCGGATCCAGGCCAAGCCGAACGTGACCAGCGGCCTCGACCTGTCGTCGGTCGGCTTCCGGTACGCGGGAACGAACACGACGGCGGCGGGGCTGCCGTTCATCAACGTCAACGGCTTCTTCACGACCGGTGACGCGCAGCAGCCGTTCGCGAGCCGCATCAACAACGTGCTCGGTTTCAGCGACGACATGACGTGGGTGACAGGACGGCACTCGTTCAAGTTCGGCGGGGAAATCCGCCGGGACCAGATCCGCGTGTCGTTCATCAACCGGCCGAACGGCGACTTCACGTTCAACGGCCAGGTCTCGGGCAATGCGGCGGCCGATTTCCTGCTCGGCGTGCCGTTCCAGTTCCGACAGGGCAGCGGCGATCCGAACCTCGATGGCTCGTCGTGGACGTACGCGCTGTACGGGCAGGACGAGTACCGCGTCGGGTCGCGCCTCACGCTGAACTACGGCCTGCGCTACGAGGTCAACCAGCCGTTCGCGGAGAGCCAGAACCACCTGGCCGCGTTCCATCCGGGCCAGCGGTCGACCGTGTT
>JAYVYV010000126.1:0-4611 GCA_043783985.1 Acidobacteriota bacterium
CAGGCGAGCACGACGTTTGCAGGTGCGTCTGCGTCAACAGTAAGATCGCCTCCGGTTTCCCACTGTTGTGGCCTTTTCGAGGTACAGCCTATGCGCGCCCGCGTCCTGCCCACTCGCCTGATCGCCGGACTTGCTGCCGTCCTGCTCTGCGGTCACGCGACACACGCCGTCGCTCAGACCTCGATGGTGCCCTACTTCGGCAAGAACAACCCCCACTACGACAAGTTCGAGTGGCACATCTACGCGACCGACCATTTCGAGATCTACTACTACCCCGCGCTCGAATCGCACCTCGAGCGGATCGCGGGCTACGCGGAAAGCGCCTATCAGCAGATCAGCGCGGACCTGAAGCACGACCTGTCGTTCAAGGTGCAGCTGATTTTGTTCAAGACGCACAGCGAGTTCGAGCAGGAAAACATCGATCCGAGCGGCGGGCAGGAAGGCGTCGGCGCGTTCGCCGAGCCGGGCCAGAAGCGCATCGTCGCGCCGATTGACGATCCGCCGGACCGCCTCTACGGCCTCATCGTCCACGAGCTGACGCACCAGTTCGAGTTCGACATCATCCCGCAGGGGCTGATCCGCCGCAGCGTGCCGCTGTGGGTGAACGAGGGGCTGTCGGACTACGAGCGCGGGCAATGGGAGCCCCTCGACCTGATGGCGGTCCGCGACGCGGCGATCGCCGACATCATCCCGAAGATGACGGAGCTCGAAGGCTACGGCGGGGGCGGCGGGCCGTCGCGTCTGATCTACAACCTGGGGCACGCGGTGTTCGAGTACATCGAGGCCAAGTTCGGCAAGGAAGGCATCCGACAGTTCCTCTTCTCGCTGCGCAAGAGCGTCATCGGCGGCGGCGAGGACGCGTACGAAGAAGCGCTGCGGATGAAGAAGGACGAGTTCGATCAGAATTTCGAGCGCTACCTGAAGGACCGGTTCAAGCCGTTCCGCGACAAGGAGCGGCCGGCCGATTACGGGCGCGACCTCTCGCCGAACAAGGAAAAGACGCATTTCGCCCAGGCGCTGTCGATCGCCCCCTCGCCCTCGGGCGATCTGATCGCGGTCGTCACGGTGAACCGGAAGGATCAGGAGCTGGACATCATCCTGGTCTCGTCCAAGGACGGATCGATCGTCCGCAACCTCACCAGCGGCTTCGACAAGAACCTGGGGTTCGATCACCTCGTGCAGATGGGCGTGGATCAGGCGGCCAACCCGTGGATGGCGTGGTCGCCCAAGGGCGATCGGCTCGCCTACTTCGTGCGCACCGAGAAGGAGCGCACGCTCATCATCCAGAACGTGCTCACCCGCCAGATCGAAGAGCGGATCCCGATGAAGACCGTGGACGAACCGGAGTCGCCCGCCTTCTCGCCCGACGGCCGCGCCGTGGCGTTCGACGCGCTGCGCAACGCGGTCGGCGACATTTTCTCGATCAACCTCGAGACGAAAGCCGTCACCAACCTGACCGAGGATCCGTTCGGCGATCGCGCGCCGAGCTATTCGCCCGACGGGAAGTTTCTCGTCTACACCGCGCGCGTGAGCGGCAACGAAAAGCTGTTCCGGCTCGAACTCGACACGAAGAAGAAGACGCAGATCACCTTCGGGACGCAGGACGAGACGGGCGCGCAGTTCATCGACGATCACACACTGGTGTTCGGGTCGACGGCGACCGACCCGTCGGTGCCGCTCGAGCCCGAGGTGGCGCGCAACGGCAACATCCTGAACATCTGGACGCTCGATCTGAAGAGCGGCGAACTGCGGCAGTACACCGACGCGGTCGGCGGCAACTGGTCGCCGATCGTGCTCAACGAAGGCAAGAGCAACCGGATCGCGTTCGTCAGCTACTTCAAGAACGAGTACAGCATCCGCACGCTGGAGCGGAAAGAGCCGCTGCACACCGCCGCCTCGGCCGACTTCGGCGGACCCGGCCCGATCATCGACTTCCAGGCGCCCCTCCAGCACACGCTGGTCGCGGCGAACCAGCGGAAGAAGGGCACGTGGGAAAAGATGTTCCTCGAGGGGCGGCCGCCGGTGAACGTGGGCGTCACCAACAACGGCGACGTCTTCGGCGGGACGCAGGTCAGCTTCGGCGACGTGCTCGGCGACAAACAGGTCAATTTCTTCGCCGCGTCAATCTCCCAGTACCGCACGCTCTCGCTCTCCTACGTCGATCTGTCGCGCCGCTTCCAGTTCGCGCTGCAGGGGTATTCGCAGACGCAGTTCTTCTACGGCCAGCTCGGCGGCACGTTCTACGACCCGTCGATCGCGCCCCTTCTGAGCCGCGACGATGCGATCGCGACGAGAACGGTGCGGGGCGGCAGCGCATTCGGCATCTACCCGTTCAGCCGGTACCGCCGCGTGGAGCTGACGGGCGGGCTCATCCAGCTCGACGAGCAGTACAACGATCCGGGGCTCCAGGCCGAATCGCAGGCGTATCAGCAGTCGGTGTACGGGACCACCGTGCTGCGCAACGGCACGCTGATGCCGCTCGGCGCCGCGTTCATCCAGGAGACGACGATCTTCCGCGAGTTCGGCCCGCTCTCGGGCAGCACGATGCGGCTCGCCTACGACGTGGCGCCGAAGATCGGCCCGCTGCTCTCGCGGCAGACACTCGACGGCGACGCGCGGTACTACCAGCGGCTCGGCGCGACCGGCCTGCTGGCGGCGCGCGTCCGCGGGTTCAAGAGCTTCGGTGATTTCCCGGACTTCCAGTACTTCGGCGGCAACTCCGAGCTGCGCGGCTACGATTACCTGCAGTTCGCGGGACAGAACGTCGCGTTCGCGAACGCGGAACTGCGGTTCCCGCTCATCGAGGCGGCGCTGACCCCAATTGGCGTCATCGGCGGCATCCGGGGCGTGTTCTTCGCCGGCATCGGCGGCGCGTGGTTCAACAACTCGGCGACGGCCAATCCGTGCACGGGCGAAGCGAGCGGCTTCAAGTTCGCGACGAGCAACTCGGCGACGTGCCAGGTGCCGACCGGCTACAAGCTCGACGCCCTTGGAGCTCTGGTGGGGACGACCAACCCGCAGACCGGCCAGGAGGTGCCGGTGCTCAATTACGCGCAGCGGCCCGTGTCCGGTTTCCGCCTGCAGGACGGCCGCGCGTCGTACGGCCTGGGGCTCGAAACGTTCGCGCTCGGCTTCCCGATCCATTTCGACTGGTCGTGGCGGACGCTGATGAACCGCGGCTGGGAAGAAGTGGTGTTCGGCTGCACCAGCGTCGACGGCGCCGGCAAGTGCGTGAGCACCGCCGCCGAATTCCGCAAGCCGCGCTTCGCGGTCTGGATCGGCTACGACTTCTAAGAGATAACCGCAGAGCACGCGAAGAACGCAGATCCGATCCCCTTCCTCTACACTGGAGGGATGGATCTCACACCGAAGCGCGCCGCCGACTCCGCCACGGAGATGGTGCAGGTGGTGCTCCCCAACGACGCCAACCCGCTCGGCTTCATCCTGGGCGGCACCGTCATGCACCTGATCGACATCGCGGGCGCCATCGCCTGCCATCGCCACACCCGCACGCTGCTCGTGACGGCGGCCGTCGACGATCTCCAGTTCCTGCACTCGATCAAGGTCGGCGACATGATCATCCTGAAGTCGCGCGTCACGTGCGCGTTCACGACGTCGCTGGAGGTGCAGGTGGACGTGTTCTCGGAGGAGACGCTGACCGGCCGGCGCCAGATGACCAGCACCGCGTTCCTGACCTTTGTCGCCATCGACCGCGCGGGCGGCAAGGTGCGCGTGCCGCCGCTGCTGCTGGAGACCGACGAGGAGCGCCGCGTGTGCGACGCGGCGCACCGGAGGCGGGAGCTGCGCCTGAAACGAAAGTCCGACGTCTGAAGTACGAACGTTGGTATTTCAGATTTCAGACTTCAGACTTCAGATTGGTACCTACGAGACGTTCTTGAGCCTGAGGACCGATCGTTCGAGGTCGATGCCGACGCGGTACTTGCTCAGGAACTTGTGCCCGACGATCCCCCCCAGCTGGAAGCCGAGCAGCGCGCTCGGCGCGTTCAGGTTCAGCACGACGACCGGGAAGTTCTTGTAGCTGATCGTGTCGAACATCAGATCCACCCCCGGCATCAGGAACGCGTCGGGATCCCATCCCGACGTGCCGTAGACCTTCAGCGCGATCCGGCGGCCGGTCTCCACATGGTGGAGCGACGTCGCGGTCGCCGAGCTGATCGAGATCACTTCCCCGCCCGTGTCGACGACGAAGTTCGCCTGATGGCTGCCGTCGACGGTGCCCCGCACGGTGGCCAGGCGGTGCAGCCGCAGCGGCAGCTCGAAGTCCTTCGGCTCGTCGGGCAGGTGCTTGCCGAATGTCAGCTTGTGGGTCTTGTAGTCGATCACCATCGAGTACCCGAGGGCGATGGGCGACAGCCCTTCGGTCTCTTTCATCGGGATGTCGCGCAGCGGTGGATTCTTGATGAGGCACGGCACGTTGCGCAGCTTGAGCGATCCGAGCTCCAGCGAGTCGATGCGCGCCAGCTGCAGGCCCCGCAGCCCGACGCGCCCGACCCCGGCGCTGAGCGTGTAGGTGACCGGCGTGATGCCGAGCCGCTGCGCCGTGGGACGCGTGATGACGGTGTTCTCCGACCCGGTGTCGACGACGAAGTC
>JAYVYV010000127.1:0-4594 GCA_043783985.1 Acidobacteriota bacterium
GCAGACGCGGCAGGAGCCGTCGATGCTGATGCCGGGGTGATAACAGTAATAAGGGACCGAGATCCCGCTTTCGACGGCGGCCTGGAGGACGGTCTTGCCCTTGTCGACGGTCACCGGCCGGCCGTCTATCGTCAGCGTCACGGTCTCCATAAGAAAGCGATCATATCAAGATCAGGGATCAGGCATCGGAGTGCAGGTTCGGGGTTCGGAGTTCCGCGTGAGGGCCTTGGCACGTGGGGGATTCCGACCCGAGACTCGTCTATGGCTGAGCTCCGGGGACTCGAAACGTCGTGATGTCCGGTGGAACGACCGGCCGCTCGGTCGGCCTCGCCAGCTGCGGCACCCAGTCGTAGGGCACACGCTGCGCCCGGTAGACGCGGTTGGTGCGGCTGCCATTTTCGAGGGCGAAGTACGGGTTCACGTATTCCCAGACGATCTCCTTGGACGACGTCACCTCGAAGAGCCGGCCGTCCGCGCCTTCGTCGATCAACGTGTTGCCGTTGGGAAGCCGCTGCGCGGAGCTGACATAGTGGCTCGCGAACAGGAAGCGCTCCTGGGCGCCGACCGAGTACTCCCAGATCTTCTCGAACGTCACCGGGTTGATCTCGAGCACGCGCGAGTCGATGCGCGCGACGGTATTGGTGCCGTTGGGCGCGACCGGATTGCCATCGCCGTACCCGGCCGCCCCGCCGTTGTCGAAGACCAGCAGATTTCCGGCGCCGGGCAATTCCTTGGGAATGAGATGAGGATTGTGCTGGCCGACGATCTGGCCGAGGGCGCGTAAGGCCGGCGACTCCCGATAGTCGGGCCCCATATGCCAGACGAAGTTGCCCGTCGCGCGATCGATGATGGCCATGATGCTCGTGTTGCGGCTGCTGATCAAAATATTATCGGGACGAAAGCGCTGATCGCCCGCGTCGTACCATTTGTTGGGCCCGACATACGCGGCGGCGTTCACATGCAGCCAGTCGCCGGCGCCGCGAGCGTCGGTCCAGTCCGGGAAGCGGTGAATGGCGTTCCGCGCGGACTCGCTGAAGCCGAAGGCATCGACGTGGTCGCTGGCGAGCCACTCCCACCCGATCGCCCCGTCCCAGCCGACCTCGATCAGGCGATCGTCTTCGAGCAGCTTGTCGCTGATGTCGGCCTTCGTCACGTTCTTGTGGGTCAAGATGAGGGTACGGCCGCCGCTCGTTTTCGGGAGCGCGCCTGGCGCGAAGTACCCGACGGCGCTGCCTTCCCGCTGCCAGTCGTGATGCTGCCGCGCCATCCACGTGCTCGCCTTTCCCGTCTCTTCGACCAGCTCGGTCCGATCGAACTTCCAGACCGTTTCGCCCTTCCAGTTCACCTGCAGGAGCGCGAAGGCTTCCTGGTGCGGACGCCGCCGCGCGGATCCGCCGATCAGGTCGCCGCCCGGCAGCAGACGGAACGGGCCCGGGACGCCCGCCACTTCCGGCCAGCGCCGGAGGAGCTTGCCGTTCATGTCGATCATCACGGCGCCCTGCTCGTTGGGCGTGTCGAACACCGTGTACCCGCTCCACGTCTTCGCCGGATCGTAGATGGTGGTGCCGGTCGGGTAGATGGACGGCGCCGTGAACAGAATGGCCGGCCCGAGCACGACGACCAGGACAACGGACATGAGACGTTTCATCATTTATCCTTTTTCAACGGCGTCACCGGATCCATGCCGCTGTTTGCGATGGCCGCCGCCGCGGCCGGCGACGAGAGAAACGCGATCAGCGCGCGGCCCCCGCCCGGGTTGATGGATCCGGCCGCCGCCGCGGCGGAGAAAACAGTGACGCGCTGTAACTCAGGCGGCAGAGGACCGACGACCTCGACTCCGGGCACGGGCCGCAGCTCGCTGATCTGCTGAAACCCCAGCTCGGCGTCTCCTCGGGCGACGGCCGCGCCGACCGGCTCGCTTTCGATCTTGCGGCTCTTGGCGAGCATCTGGCCGGCGATGCCGAGGCGCTGAAACAGCTCGGTCGAGACGTACACGCCGCTGACGCTCGACGAGTAGGCGACCGACTTCGCCTGCAGCAGCGCCCGGGTCAGCGCCTCGACGGAGCTGATGTCCGGTTTCGGTGCGCCCGCCCGCACCGCGAGGCCGATGCTGGATCGCGCCAGGTCGACGCGGCTGCCGGCGACGACACGGCCGGCCTTCGTCAGATCGTCGATGCCGCCGGCGGCCATGATCACCACGTCCGCGCGCTCGCCGCGCTGCAGGCGATCGGGAATCGAGTCCGGCGCGCCGGCGACCGAGCCGCCCGACACGACTACCAGCGTGGAACCCGACGCGCGCTCGAACGCCGGGGTCACTTCCCTGAGCGCCGCGGACAAGGCGCCGGAGGTCATGACTTTGATCTCGTCGGCCTGCGCGGCGGCCGTCGTCAGCAGGACGAGGACGGCGGCGCGCGCAACGGAGCGCATCGCTCGCACGACAGAGCTCACAAGATCGTCCTCGCCATCGGAGACATGAACGCAGCCGGATTATACGGCCCCGGACGTCGGGCAGCGGCGAGTCGGTTGGGTTATCCGCGGATTACACGGATTACACGGATTGAAGACCTGGGACGTCCGGCAGCTCGGCGGAGCCGCGCTTGTGTGAGAAACGAACGGTGTGAACACGAGCCCGATGTGCCTGTGGTTCGCGTTCACCCCGTTCGTTTCTCACACGAACCGGCCGCTTCGCGGCCGGGGCCGGACGTCGCACGCTTGCGTCAGGTGCGCCGCCCGGTTGACGGGGCAGCCGTGTCTTAATCCGTGTAATCCGCGTAATCCGCGGATGATCTCTTCGTGATCCGTCAACCCTCCGCGCGATGAAATCAGCGTTTCGTCGCCGGCGCGATGCGTCTGAGCTCGTCGAAGAAGTTGAAGACGAACACCACCGTCTCTTGCCGCCCTTCGGTTTGAACGTCAGGGGCCACGGTCAGCGCAACTCTGTTGCCGTCGGGGTGCAGATCGAAGCTCCGGGACGTTTCGCTGCGGTTCCGCGTCACAAACGGTCTCTGCGACCACAACCGCGGCTTCTCGGCTTGGAACGAGTCTCCATCGACGGTGTAAGGCACCACCATGATCTGTTGAGTGGCCGTGGCATAGAGCAGCTCGTGCCGGCTGCGTGACCATGTCGGCAGGCTGCCGCCGGCCGTTGAGATCGTCCACTTGCCATCGGGGCCAGGAAACGGCCTCACGTACACCTCATAACGGCCCGTCTCATTCGACTGGTACGCGATCCAGCGCCCATCCGGTGAAAACATGGGTTCGGTTTCCGTGGACGGCGAAGCGAGAAAGGCGTAGGGCTTCCCAGGTTTCCATCCGGACGTCTCGCTTCCCTCCATGGGTAGAATCATCAGGTCGAAGGACGTTTGGGCGTTCAGCTGGGAGAAGGCCAGAAACTTTGCGCTCGGGTGCCACGATGATGGGTACTGCGGGTTGCCGCCTTCGGTCAGGCGCTGGACTTCACCGGAGCCGTCCGCGCGCTGCCAGTAGAGATTGAATGCGCCTTTGTTCCGGTCCGCGGCGTACACGATTCGCCGGCTGTCGGGCGTCCACACGGGGTCCTGGTGATTCCCAGGATCGCTGGTGAGACTTGACGCCGTGTCGCGCTCCCAGTCCGACACCCACACGTCGGTCTGGCCACGTTCGTTGCTGTCGAATGCGATGCGGCGGCCATCCGGTGAAAAATTCGGGCTGGCCCAATTCCCCGGCGTGGCCCGCAACGGGCGGGTCTTTCCTTCGCGGTCCATCCAATCCATCGGATAGGTGTTCAGGCTGGTCTGCCCAGGGGTGTAGACCAGCGTGCCGTGATCCGAGACATCGAACTGAGCCCCTCCACCCGCAGCGGTTGAGACACCATCGAGCACTTGCACAGCTTGACCAGTCACCTCGAGTCGATCGAGATCGAACGGTACGGCAAAGACTGAACTGCTATGCATGTACAGCAGATGTCCACTGCGAACGTAGCGACCATTGAAGCCTCCACGAACCACGACTTTACGCAGCCCGGAAGGCAATGGCTGCACAATCAGGTTCGCGTCTTCGTACGAGCCCGTCACCTTGGATCCCATGTACAGAATCGCCCTGCCGCCGGGAAGCACCTGCGGAAACCGCTGCGTCACTTCGGCGTCCGCGAGCGCAGTGACCTGTTCCGGCTTGCCGCCCGCCGCCGACACGCGCCACAGACTGGTGCCGGGAGCGTTGGAGGGAGAAAACACGATCGTGCCGTCGTCCGACCAGCTGCCGCCGCGTCCGAATTGGACGTCGCACAACGTCACGGGAGCTCCGCCAGTCACGGCGATCTTCTTCAGCTTCCCGTCTGCAAAGAACGCGATCGATTTGCCATCTGGCGAAAAGAATGGACTAAAGGCATTGTCGGTCCCGGCGAGGGCCGCGGCCTGTAACTGATCCATGTGCCGAACAAACAGCTGAGAGGCCGCGCCTGGAGTCCGTTGCCCGACGAACGCCAGCAGCGCGTCGTCTGGCGAGAGCACCGCCGCGGCGCCGGACCCATTGACGCCGGACGCCAGCCACCCGTCCACGCCCAATTGGGCGCCGAGGCGAATCGGCGCGGCAGGTGAGGCGTGGCGCCACGGCGCCC
>JAYVYV010000128.1:0-12579 GCA_043783985.1 Acidobacteriota bacterium
CCTGCTATTGGGGAGGGCCTGCTCGGCGGCCTCAATGCACGTGTGTCGCGGGCAGGCGACGAACTCGTGGAGATTGACAATCGCCGCTTCATAGAAGCGAGAAAACTTGACGTCGACCCGCATCCCGGAGTAGAAAAGGGCATCTTGATCGGTCAATCGACCTGCATGTGTACGGGCTGTTGTTGTTGCGGGCTCTCCACGAGCCTCCGCGCCAACGGTCTATTCACTTGCGGTTCGATGATCACACGATGATCTAGTCCAGCAACGGAAACGCAGACTCGAGGCCCGGGAGGCTCTTCAGCTTCCCGGGCCTTTTTGTTTTTATGACTGATTTATTGCCGTTGTTCCTCAATCTGACCGGCCGCTCCGTCGTGCTCGTCGGCGGCGGTCCCGTGGCGACCGCGAAGCTGCGGCAGCTGCTGGCCGCCGGTGCGCGGGTGACCGTCGTCGCGCCGGAGATCACCGACGAGATCGCCGCTGTGGTGGCGCGGCATCCCGGCGTGAGCCTGGCGACGCGGCCCTTCGCGCCGGCGGATCTCGACGGCGCGTGGCTGGTCGTCGCCGCGGCGACGCCTGAGGTCAACCGCCACGTTGCGGATGTCGCCGAGACGCTGCGCCTCTTTGTCAACGCGGTCGACGATCCGGCCAACGCGACCGCGTTCCTCAGCGGGGTCGTTCGGCGCGACGGCGTGACGCTGGCGATTTCGACGGCCGGCGCCGCCCCCGCGCTCACGGCGCTGCTGCGCGAAGGGCTCGACGCGCTGCTGCCGCGCGACCTGGCGGCGTGGATGTGGCAGGCGCGCGTCGCGCGCGTGGCGTGGCGGCGCGAGGGTGTGCCGATGGACGCGCGCAAGCCCCGGCTGCTCGACGCGCTGAACGCGCTCTACGGCAGGCGCGACGCCGAGCCCGACGACCTCGGCGTGACAGGCGCCGCGCGGGACTTCGGTCCCGCGATGAACGTGCCGTGGCTGCACGGACCGGAGGACTCGTGGCTCTGACGGGACATGTCTCGCTCGTGGGCGCGGGACCCGGCGATCCCGGGCTGTTGACGCGCACGGCCGTGGCGCGGCTGCGCGCCGCCGACTTCGTGCTCTACGACGCGCTGGTGGACGAGCGGATCCTGCGCTACGCGCGGCGGGCGCAGCGCTTCTACGTCGGCAAGCGCGCGGGGCGTCATGCGATGACGCAGACGGAAATTCAGGCGTTGATGATTCGCGCCGCCCGCCGCGGCCGCCGCGTCGTCCGGCTCAAGGGAGGCGACCCGTTCGTCTTCGGCCGCGGCGGCGAGGAAGCGCTTGCGCTGCAGCACGCCGGCATTCCGTACGACGTCGTGCCGGGCATCAGCAGCGCGATCGCGGCGCCGGCATCAGCGGGCATTCCGGTCACGCACCGCGGCGTCGCCTCCGCATTCCTCGTCGTGTCGGGACACGACGAGGAGGCGTTGGCGTCGGCGATCGGCCAGTTGCAGCCCAACGGCGTCACCGTCGTCGTGCTGATGGGGCTCGGACGATCGGCGGCGATCGCGTGCGGGCTGATCGATCGGGGCTGGTCGCGCGGGACGCCGACGGCGGTGATCGTCGACGCCTCGAGACCGCAACAGCAGGTGTGGCGCGGCACGCTCGATCAGCTCGCGACCGACGCGGTCGCGGTCGACGCCTGCGGCGCCGGGACGATTGTGATCGGCGACGTGGTGGCGATAGGACTGCAGGAAGCAGGACGTGAGCGTTCAGAATCTGGAGTTCGTGAACGAATTCACAATTCCAGATTCTGAATTCTTCATCGAGGACCGTATGTCAGTTGTAGACGATTCCAAAACCTTCGGTCGCGCGCGCCTCTCGTTCGCGGACGTGGCCGACATCGACGAATTCGTGACGACGCTCGAGCGGTATGAACGCGGCGAGATGACGCCCGACCAGTGGCGCGCGTTCCGGCTCGTGCGCGGCACCTACGGCCAGCGGCAGGCGGAGGACGCGCAGATGCTGCGGGTGAAGATTCCGCAGGGCATCCTGACCGGCGAGCAGCTCGACGCGCTCGCGGACGTGGGCGAGCGCTACTCGCGCGGCTTCGGCCACATCACGACCCGCCAGAACGTCCAGTTCCATTTCGTCAAGCTGCACGACGTCGAGCGCGCGATGCACCGACTCGCCGACGCGGGCTTGACGACGAGGGAGGCGTGCGGCAGCTCCGTTCGGAACATCACCGCCTGCCCGTACGCCGGCGTCGCCGCCGACGAGCGGTTCGACGTCACGCCGTACGCCGAGGCGCTGACCCGCCATCTGCTCCGCCATCCGCTCAGCTCGGCCCTGCCGCGCAAGTTCAAGATCGCGTTCGAAGGCTGCGCCGCCGATCACATCGCGACCGGGGTCAACGACCTCGGGTTCCGCGCGGTCGTCGGCCCCGACGGCGGCCGCGGCTTTCGTGTCACCGCCGGCGGCGGCACCGCGATCATGACGACCTCGGCCGGCCTGCTGCACGAGTTTCTCCCGGCGTCGGAAATCCTGCGCGTGGCCGAGGCCGTGCTCGGCGTGTTCAAGCGGCTCGGCGACTACGAGCACAAACAGCGCAACCGGATGAAGTTCATGATCAAGACCCTCGGCTGGACGCGCTGGCGCGAGGAGTACGATCGCGAGCTGACCGGGTGCCGCCTGCGCGGCCAGGTGCCGACCCTCGAAATCGATCCACCGGCCGGCGAAGCGCGTCCCGAGTGGGCGAAGGACTCGTCGCCGTCGGTGGGCCACATCGCATCGCGCGTCGCGGGCGGGCGTATCTCGGGCCCCGGGCTCACCCCGACGATCGTGCCGGTCTTCGAGGCCGGCGACGAGGCCTACGCGCGCTGGCGCGCGACCAACGTCCGGGCGCAACGGCAGTTCGGCTTCGTGATGGCGGTCGCGACCGTACCGCTCGGCGATCTCACGAGCGATCAGATGCGCGTGCTGGGCGAGCTCGCGCGCGCGTACGGCGACGGCACCATCCGCGTGACGCCCGACCAGGATCTCCTCTTCCGCTGGGTCAGCTCGTGCGACGTGCGGCAACTCTACCGGCGGCTCGCCGCCGCGGGGCTCGGGCTGGCGGAGGCCGGCACCATCGCCGACGTGGCCAGCTGCCCCGGCGCCGAAACCTGCCGGCTGGCGGTGACGCAGTCGCGCGGCCTCGGACGGCTGCTCGAGGACCATCTCCGCGCGCGGCCGGATCTGATCGCCGCGGCCGACGGCGCGCGCATCAAGATCAGCGGCTGCCCGAACGGCTGCGGCCTGCACCACATCGCGACCATCGGCTTCCAGGGGAGCGTGCGGCGGATCGGCTCGCGAGCGGTCCCCCAGTATTTCGTGATGGTCGGCGGCGGCGCGCACGATCGCGGCGCGACGTTCGGCCGTCTGGCGGCCAAGATTCCGGCGCGCCGGATTCCGCAGGCGGTCGAACGGCTGATCGATCTCTACGCCGCCGATCGTCAGGCCGGTGAGACGGCGGCCGAGTTTTTCGGCCGGGTGGCGCTCGATCGCGTCAAGGCGCGGCTCGCGGATCTCGAGAAGCTTCTGCCCGGGGACGCCGTCCCGGCCGACTTCATCGACCTCGCGGAGGCGACCGAGTTCGCGCCGGAGGTGATGGACGGAGAGTGCTCCGCTTAATCGATGTATACAGATGCGTCGATTTGCATCGCGCCGACCCGTTTGATATAGTCCGCTGGACAACTGAAAGACGCGCTTCATCAAGAGTGGCTGAGGGACAGGCCCTGTGACGCCACGGCAACCACGCGACCCGCGTCGCGGTTCAGGTGCCAATTCCCGCCCCGCTTCGAGCGGGGGGAGATGAGGAGACTGCAGATCGTGAGTTCCCCCTGCCGTGTGGCATTGTTAGGTTTCGGCACCGTCGGTTCGGCCGTCGCCCGCCGCCTCACCACCCCCGACCCCCGCCCCCCTTCGGACATCCAGCTCACGCACATCGTCGATCGCCGCGCCCACGAGAAGCGCGCGGGGCTGCGCGCCGACGGCGTCATCTGGACGACGTCGGTCGAGGAGGCGCTCGAGAGCGGCGCCGACGTGGTCGTCGAAGCGATGGGCGGGGTCGAGCCGGCGGCGGCTTGGATCCGCGCGGCGCTGCTCGCCGGCAAGTCGGTCGTCACCGCGAACAAACAGGTGATCGCCCGCCACGGGCAGGCGCTGCTGGCGCTCGCCGCGCGGCAGGGCAGGCAACTGCGCTTCGAAGCGGCGGTCGGCGGGGCGATGCCGATCCTGCGCGCGATCGGGGAAGGGCTCGCCGGCGATCGCATCACGCGCCTGGTTGCAATCCTCAACGGTACGACCAACGCGGTCCTGTCGCAGATGGAGGCGACCGGCTGCACGCTCGCGGCGGCTCTCGACAACGCGCGGGCGCGCGGCTATGCGGAAGCGGACCCATCGGCCGATCTCGACGGCCACGACGCGCGCGCCAAGCTGGCGATCCTCTGCGCGCCGGCGTTCGGTCTGCGCGTCGACCCGTTGCAGATCGACCTTCGATCGTCGGCCTCGATCACCGCGGCCGATTTCGCGCGGGCGAGCGTGCGCGGCTCGACCATCCGCCAGATCGCGTACGCGGACTACGATTGTGCGGCGTCGGCCCTGACCGCCTGGGTCGCTCCGGTGGAGGTCGACGCCGCGTCGATCTTCGCCAGGACGCGGGGGCCGCAGAACGCGGCGTTGATCACGGGCGCCCATTCCGGCGAGACCGGGATCTTCGGCGCCGGCGCCGGCGGCGAAGCCACGGCGGTCGCCGTGCTCGGCGACATCGCCGCCATCGCGAAGGACAGGTCGGCGATCGTTCCCGCGCCGGCGCTGACGACAAAATTCAGACTTCAGACTTCAGATTTCAGAATTGAAAACGCGTTGCTGGTGGAGGCTTCGTGAGTGCGTTGATTGGACTGCAATGTCATCTCTGCAAGGCGTCGTTTCCGGCAGAAGCGACCTACGTCTGCGACAAATGCCTCGGACCGCTCGAGCCGGTGTACGACTACCGCTCGATTCACCTGACCCATGAGCAGATCGAGCAGCGGCCGAAGAATTTGTGGCGCTACCGCGAGCTGCTGCCGATTACCGGCGAGCCTCGCACCGGATTCAACTCCGGGTTCACGCCGCTGGTGCGGTGCACGCGGCTGGCCGATCGGCTCGGCGTCAGCGAGCTGTACATCAAGGACGACTCGGTGAACCATCCGACGCTGTCGTACAAGGACCGCGTCGTGTCGGTCGCGGCCACGCGCGCTGTCGAGCTCGGGTTCAACGTCCTCGCCTGCGCGTCCACCGGCAACCTGGCCAACAGCGTCGCGGCCCACGCGGCGCGCCTGGGGATCGAGTCCTGCGTGTTCATCCCCGACAACCTCGAGGCGGGGAAGCTGCTCGGCTCCGCGATCTTCAACCCCACGATTCTCGCCATCGACGGCAACTACGACGACGTGAACCGGCTGTGCACGCAGGTGGCGGATCGGTACGGCTGGGGGTTCGTGAACATCAACCTGCGCTCCTACTACGCGGAAGGCGCCAAGACGATGGGATTCGAAATCGTCGAGCAGCTCGGATGGCGCTATCCGCAACATCTCATCTCGCCGGTCGCCGGCGGCACGCTCCTCCCGCGCATCGTCCGCGGCCTGCGCGAGTTGCGCGAGATCGGGCTGGTCGAGGGCGATCTGCCTCGCATCTACGCCGCGCAGGCGGCGGGCTGCGCGCCGGTGGTGAACGCCCTGGACGCGGGGCTCGAGTATCCCGAGCCGGTCAGGCCGAACACGATCGCGAAGTCGATCGCGATCGGCAACCCGGCCGACGGCTATCAGGTCATCCAGTGCGTGAAGGCGACCGGCGGCGCGGGCGCCGCGGTCAGCGACGAGGCGATCGTCCACGCCATTCAGCTCCTCGCGGAAACCGAAGGGATCTTCACCGAGCCGGCCGGCGGCACGACGCTGGCCGCCACGATCGATCTCATCAGACGCGGCATCATTCCGCCCGACGAGTCGATCGTGGTCTGCGTGACGGGGAACGGGTACAAGACCGCGGAAGTGGTGGCCGACAGGCTGACGGCGCCCGTGAAGTTGAGCCGCGCGTTCAAGGAGTTCGAGGCGTGGCACGCTTCGCGCGAAGCGGTCGTGTAGGGCGCAGCCTTTAGGCGAGCCGAACGCTCGGCCGCTCGGCTAAAGCCTTCGCGCTACCCTCTCGTGCGCGTCGACGTGGAGACGATCGGCAGCTTGAACTCCAGCGTCCTCCCCGCGCGCAGCACTTTGACCAACGCCGTCGTCCCCGGCTTCGAGTCGGCCACGAGCCTGAGGAACTGCGACGGATCCTCGATCGGCTGGCCGTTGAGGCTGAGAATCACGTCGCCGGTCCTCAACCCCGCGTCGTAGGCTTCCGACGCGCGCAGCATGCGCGAGATGATCACGCCCTTCGTGCTGGTCACGCCCGCTTCCTCGGCCAGCTCCGGCGTGAGCTTCTCGATGCCCAGGGGCCCGATCGATCCACGCCGCACCTCGCCGTACCGCATGAGATCGTCGACCACGCGCCGCGCCAGCTTGCTCGGCACGGCGAACCCGATTCCCTGATAGCCGCCGCTCTCGCTATAGATGCCCGTGTTGATCCCGACGAGCTCGCCGCGGCTGTTGATCAGCGCGCCGCCCGAGTTGCCGGGGTTGATTGCCGCGTCGGTCTGGATGAAATCCTCGTAGTCGGCGAAGCCCATGTTCGCGCGCCCGGTGGCGCTCACGATGCCGGCCGTCACCGTCTGGCTCAGTTGAAACGGGCTGCCGATGGCCAGCACCCATTCGCCGACCTTGAGCTGGCCCGAATCGCCCCACGCGATGACAGGCAGTCCGCTCGCCGGAATCTTCAGCAGCGCGATGTCGGTCGTCGGGTCGGTGCCGATCACCTTGCCTTTGACCTCGCGCTTGTCCGGCAGGGCGATCGTGATCTCGCGGACGTGCTCGCCGACGACGTGGTTGTTGGTGACCACGTAGCCGTCGGCCGAGATGATGACGCCGGAACCAAGGCTCATCGATCGGCGATCGCGCGAGCCGAACTGCTCGTCATCGCCGAAAAAGTAGCGAAAGAACGGATCGTTGGGAAAGGGCGAGTTGCGCGTGCGGACCACCTGCAGCGACGAGATGTTCGCCACGCCCTTGACGGCCTGTCCGGCGACGCGCGTGAAGTCGGGCCCGCCGCCGGAAAAGTTGGACGGCTGGGCCGTCGCGGGTGCAGCCGGCGCGCTCGCGGGGAGTCGATCCGGTAACGTCGTGGCGCGCCGTTCGGCCGCATCCGAGCTGGCGGCGCTGCGCATGCGCCCGGTGACGACCAGGCCCGCGACGAATCCGGCCGCGACGAGCATCAACGACAGCGTCAGGCGTCGAAACATTTCAGATTTCAGATTTCAGATTTCAGATTTAGCCGACGTCGATCCGGCGCGTGCCGCGATCGTGCGCCTTGGGGATCGAGATCGTGAGAATGCCGTCCTTGAGGTCCGCGGTGATGCCCTCGACGTCGATGCTCTCCGGCAGCGAGAACGCGCGGGAGAAACGGCCATGGCCGCGCTCGACGCGGTGGAACTGCTCGCAGGGAATATCGCGCGCCGGATCGGCGCCGCGCGCGCCGCGAATGACGATGCGGCGCTCTTCCGCGTGGATGTCGATCTGCTCGCGCGTGAGCCCCGGCAGCTCCGCCGTCAGGACGTACTCGTCGGCGGTCTCGTAGAGATCGACCGGCGGCGTCCATCCGGGCGCGTCGGTGCCGACCAGGTGCCCGAGTTGTTCGTGGAGGGCGAGCAGATCGCGCAGCGGGTCCCAGCGCGTGAAGGCCACGTTTCAAGACTAGCACGGTTGCCCGCGAGCAGACCATATGTGCTAGCATTGAAAGGATATACAGTCATTCAAGATGCCCTTCCTACAAGCGACCAGACTTCGAAAAGGGATGCTGATCAAGGTCGGGAACGACCTCTTCCGCCTCCTGGAGCTTCATCACCTGACGCCGGGCAACAAGCGGGCGCACATCCAGGTCCGGATGCGCAACATCCGGTCGCTGGCGCTTGCGGACCACAAGTTCCGCGCTGAAGAAGATGTCGAGCGCGCCACGCTCGATGAACGCGAGATGCAGTACCTGTACAACGACGGCGACGCGTACTACTTCATGGACACGTCGACCTTCGAACAGGTGCACATCACGGCCGAGGCGCTGGGCGACTCGAAGGACTATCTCATCGCCGAGATGACGATCCGCGTCGAGTTCTACGACGTGGAGCCGGTCGGCATCGAGCTGCCGCCGACGGTCGATCTGGTGGTCAAGGAGACCGTTCCGGGCATCAAGGGGGCGACGGCAAGCAACCAGATCAAGCCGGCGACGCTCGAAACCGGCCTGGTCGTTCAGGTGCCGCCCTTCGTCAACGAAGGGGACAAGGTTCGCGTCAACACGGAAACCGGCGAATACCAGTCGCGGGTCTGAGACTCTTCCGTTGTAGGCAGGAATCCGCGATATTTCACAGTCTCGCTAGCTATAGCTATTGGCGGGATCGGGATTTCTGGCACACGCGTGGCGACCTGTCCGAACCGCGGAACTTGAGAGAAATAAACTGATTTTACGCAAAATCAATGATCTCAGTTCGCGCGATCACATTGGCCGAACCGGTGCTCGAGCACCGCTCCGCGATGATTCGACCGTGTCGGCCAGCGGCATGCGGACGCGATCCCGCTGGCGTTGGGGGCTCGGAGGCGAGATAATCCTGCGATCTCGTTAAGTAACATGGTTTGTCCACGTTGCGGTCACACCACGCCAGTTGCCAGCGGTAGCTGTGCTTCGTGCGGCGCGGCATTGGTTGGGTCAACGGTCGGCACGGGTGTCGTCGCCGTCGATACAACCGGTCTCCCCACGGGCGCGACGTTCGGGGCGACCACCGGGTTGGGTGCTTTCGGGGACACCAACGCCGCGACGGGAACCGCGACCACCGGCGAACTGGGAACGGCAGACCTCGGTGCCTCTATCGCGGCGGCCTCCGGCCCCCTCAAGCTCGGGCAATCGTTCGGCGCGCGCTACCACATCATAAAAATCCTCGGCATGGGCGGGATGGGCGCGGTCTACCAGGCGTGGGACGCCGAGCTGAACGTCGCCGTCGCGCTCAAGGTGATTCGCACCGATCGCCGACGCGGCACGGCGTCACCGGAGGCCGAGAAGCGGTTCAAGAACGAGCTGCTCCTCGCGCGGCAGGTCACGCACAAGAACGTGGTCCGCATTCACGACCTCGGCGAGCTCGACGGCATCAAGTACATCACGATGCCCTACGTCGAGGGCGACGATCTCGCGACCCTGCTGCACAGAGAAGGCAAGCTGCCTGTCGCCCGGGCGTTGCGCCTTGCCCGCCAGATCGCCGACGGGCTGCAGGCCGCGCACGAAGCGGGCGTCGTGCACCGGGACCTGAAACCGCCAAACATCATGGTCGGCGGCGCCGGAGACGATGAGCAGGCGCTCATCATGGACTTCGGCATCTCGGCGTCGACGGTCGAGAACACGGCCGGCACCGTGGTCGGGACGCTCGAGTACATGTCGCCCGAGCAGGGGACCGGCAAAGGCGTCGACGCGCGGTCCGACCTCTACGCGTTCGGGCTGATCCTGTACGAGATGCTCACGGGGCCGCGGCCGGGCCTCGCATCGGGCGCCGAGCGCGTCGCGGCGATGACCCAGCGCTTCGAGGCGGGTCTGCCGCCGTTGCGCACGATGGACGACACGATTCCCGAGCCGCTGGCTGCGCTCGTGACCCGCTGCCTCGAGCGCGATCCGGCCGCGCGGTTCCAGACGACGGCCGAGCTCGTCGCCGCGCTCGCCGCGCTGGACGATGCGGGCGAGTTGATCCCGATACTGGCGCGTGTCAGCAGGCGGATGATGATGGCGGCCGCGGCGCTCGTCGTCGTGCTCGTCGGCGGCACGTACTTCGTCGGGCGACGAGCCGCACCAGTGTCGCCGCCCGCGCACGAGCCGGTATCGGTCCTGATCGCGGACTTCGACAATCGATCCGGGGACGCGGTTTTCGAAGGATCGGTCGAGCAGACGCTGGCCATCGCCCTCGAAGCCGCGTCCTACATCACCGTGTTCAAGACCAACAGCGCTCGATCGATCGTGGCGCAACTTGCGCCCGGCAAAGGCGATCGAATCACGGAGGAAATGGGACAGCTGATCGCGCGCCGAGAAGGGCTCAAGGTCATGCTGACCGGCGCGATCGAGAAGCGGCCCACGGGATATCACCTCGAGGTGCGTGCCAGCGACGCGGCAACCGGCAAACTCATCACCACGACCGGCCGAGACGTTAATGACAAAGCGAACGTGCCCGGTTCGATCGCGTTGATAGCGGCCAAGGTTCGCGAGGCGCTCGGCGAGTCGAAGACGGAGATGGCGAAGCTTGCGGCCGCCGAAACCGTCACCGCCGGTTCACTCGACGCCATGCGCGCGTATGCGAACGCACAGCAGCTGTCGCTGACGAGCAAGTTCCCTGAGGCGCTTGCGGAATACCGGCGCGCGGCGGAGCTCGACCCCGGATTCGGCCGGGCGTACGCGGGCATGGCGGGCGTCTACGCCAACTACTTCAAACAGCCCGAGAAAGCCGAGGCCAGCTACCAGGCTGCGCTGAAGCACCTCGATCGGATGACGGAGCGCGAGAAATATCGGACGCTCGGCACCTACTACATGGACATCGCCCGGAACTACGAGAAGGCGATCGAAAACTTCGAAACCCTGGTCAAGCTGTACCCGGCCGACGATGGCGGTCATGGGAACCTCGCGCTCGCCTACGTCATGACGGGCAGCAACCTGCCGCGTGCGGCCGCGGAAGTTCGGAAGAGCCTGGAGATTTATCCGAACAATACGATCCAGCGGTACAACTACGCGATGTATTCGATGTACGCCGGTGATTTCGCCACCGCGATCGCCGAAGGGTCTCGCCTCGTGAAGGGGAACCCTGCCTTCGAATACAACTATGTCCCGATCGCGCTGTCGCAACTTGCGCAGGGCGACGCCGCCGCCAGCCGCGGCACGTACGACCGGCTCGCTCAGGTGAGCCCGATCGGGGCGTCGTTCGCCAGCAGGGGCAGGGCCGATCTCGAGATGTATTTCGGCCACACCCGGGCCGTGGTCGGCGTTCTGCGCGACGGCATCGCCGCGGATAGACAGCGCAAGAACACGGTCGGGGTCGAACAGAAGTCCGTGATGCTCGCCGAAGCCTACCTCGCGCTGGGCGACCGGAGCCACGCCGTGCAGGCGGCGAAGGAGGCGATCGCACTCGGCCGCCATGAGAGCACGCTCTTCCCTGCCGCCCGTGTCTTGTTGCGTGCGCGTCGGCAGGACGAGGCGGGACAGGTGGCGACCACTCTCGAGAACATGTTGCAGCGACACACCACCGCGTACGCGCGCCTGATAACGGGTGAGATCGCGATCGAGCGCGGACGCATCGGCGACGGTATCGAAGCATTCCGCGATGCACAAAAGCGTCACGATTCGTGGTTCGGCCGCTTCCTGCTCGGGAAGGCGTACGTGGAAGCCGGCCATTTCCCAGAGGCGCTGGCCGAGCTCGATTTGTGCGTGAAGCGCCGCGGCGAAACGACCGACGTGTTCTTCTACGACATGCCGACGCTTCGCTATCTGCCGGCGCTCTACTACTGGTGGGGTCGATCGCAGGAAGGCGTCGGCGCGACCGCTGAAGCGAAGAAAGGCTACGAGCAGTTCCTCAGCCTGCGCAGCGACGCAAACCCGTCAGATCCGCTCGCCGAGGATGCGCGGCGGCGGATCAGCTCGCGCTGACCCGCCGCACGTCCGGCGATCCGATCGTTGCCGATGCGCGAGAGAAGGCGCATCTTATCGCTACGGCACTGTGCTGAAGATGGCAGAGATTTCGTTCGCCGTCAGCGCCCGATTGTAGATTCGCACGTCGTCGACATCGGCGGTGAGCCCAATGTTGCACAAGCCCGCCCCATGCCCATACGCACCGATAAGGAATTTTCGACTGTCCAAGTCGTATTTGATGGGGAACGTGGTCGGATTGCCGGTGCCAACTTCCACCCCGTCCACGTAAAGCCTCACCATCGCCCCGTCGTAGGTTCCCGCCGCAAGGTGCCAGTTGCCATCCCAGATGCTCGTATCCTTCTGGGGAGAGGACCAAATCGTGGTGCCGTCGGAGAAGAAGTAGAAGGATAGCCCGCCGCTGCTTCCAGAATAGATCGCGTACGAGGCGGCGGTACAGCCCTGCGCCCCCTTCGACAGGACATAGGCACCCGGACCGGGCGAGCCGAGGTGTCTCACCCACGCCATGGCGGTGACATGTGAAGGTTCGAGCGTAGCCGAGGCCGGGACCTCGACGTGACGACGGATGCCGTCGAAACTGAACGCCTGTCCGGCTCCATGTCCCGACACGAAGCCGCCGACCCAATCGCCTGTTAGCGTCCCGGGATTCACCCCTTGTGCGTCGAGGGCGTTGCCCTCACCCTGCCACCAGCTGACGGGCGCAGACTTCGCGATGATGTAGGTTCGGGAACCACCGGTCGTCTCCGCCGCGACGGCTGTCCATCCCGCCGGGTACGATGTGAACACCTCGTGCACCGAG
>JAYVYV010000129.1:0-12567 GCA_043783985.1 Acidobacteriota bacterium
GGCTCGTCGATTACCTCGCGGTCGGCGACGTCGGCACGGTCGTCAACCCGCGCAGCCTGCACGGCCAGCTGCTCGGCGGCATCAAGCTCGGTGTCGGCCACGCGCTCCAGCAGAAATGGGTCTACGACCCGCACTACGGCGTGCCGCTCGCCAAGCGCTTCTACCACAACAAGCCGCTGACGATTCTGGACATCCCGGCGGTGATGCGCACGGAAGCACTCGGTCTCGCGGATCCGGAAACACCCGTGGGCGCGCGCGGCGTCGGCGAGCCGCCGGTCGGCGCCGGCTACGGCTCGGTGATGAACGCGATTGCGGACGCGGTGGGCGAGGAGATCTTCCGCAAAGCGCCGGTGACGGCCGACATCGTGCTCATGTCACTCGAGCACGGCAAGCGCATGCACGATCCGCTCAGGTCGCATCTCTGAAATTGGTGACTTGGTGATTTGGTGATTTGGTGATTTGCATTCACCAACTCATGAACTCACCAACTCACCAAGTCTCCGATCTCACCATCCGAAGATGTATCGTTCGCGCCGGACGTCGGCCCCGCCGCGCAGCGTGCCGTGCTGATCCACGCCGACCGCCACCACGCCGGTGCTCATCCCGTAGGAGGTGAGCACCTTCAGCTTGTGTCCGCGCGCCGTCAGCGCGTCGCGCACCGCTTCCGGGACGCGGTCCTCGATCTCCAGCCGGCCGGGGTCGCTCATGTGGTTGTCAAACGACCCGAAGGGGTGCAGCGAGTTGATCCGCGGCGCCTCGATCGCCTCCTGAATGTCCTTCCCGAACACGATCATCTGCAGCAACACGTTCAGGATCTGCTGATCCTGGCTGTCGCCGCCCGGCGTGCTGATCGCGAGGAACGGCTTGCCGTCCTTCAGCACCAGCGTGGGCGTCAGCGTCGTCCGCGGCCGCTTGCCCCCCGCGAGCACGTTCGGGCTGAGCGGATCGAGGTCGAACACGGTCATCCGGTTGGACAGCGGGACACCGGTGTCGCCTGCGACGAACGCGCCGCCCAGCAGCCAGCCCGAGCTCGGCGTGGCGCTGAACAGATTGCCGTCCCTGTCCACGACGTCGACGCAGGTCGTGTCGCCAGGGGTCGACGGGGTCGGGGTGCCCTGCGCGTGCGGGGTATAGCGTGCCGTCGGCGCCTTGACGGCCTCATCGAAGCGGAAGGGATCGCCGACGCGCTGCTCGAGCGATGCCTGCGGGCCGATGAGCGCACGGCGCTCGGCGGCGTAGGCCTTGGAGAGCAGCCCCGTGATGGGTACCTGTACGAACGCAGGATCGCCGTAGTACGCGTTTCGATCGGCGTAGGCGAGCTTGATCGCCTCGTGCACGGCATGAAGGTAATCGGCGCTGTTCGCGCCGAACGCCTTCAGATCGACGCCTTCGAGGATGTTGAGCGTCTGCAGCAGGACGGGCCCCTGATTCCAGGGTCCCGCCTTGTACACGTCGTAACCGTGGAAGTTCGACGTGACCGGCTTCTCGATCCTGCCGTGGTACGACGCGAGGTCCTCGTACGCGAACACGCCGCCGGCCGCCTTGTTCGCGTCGGCGATCCGGTGCGCGATGTCGCCGGTGTAAAAGGCATCGCGTCCCGCGCGTATCGCCGTCGCGCGGTTCTTCGATTTCGCGAAAGCCGCCTTGTCGGCCGCGGCGATGGCGCGCAGCGTGCGCGCGAGGTTCGGCTGCCGGAATGTCTCGCCGACGTCGGGGACGCGGCCGTCCGGATAGTAGGTTTTCGCGGACCACTCGTACTGCTCGGTGGCCTGCCGTTCGCTGATCAGGAAGTTGCGGAGAAAGGCGTACATGGGGAAGCCGTCGGCGAGCTCGATTGCCGGCTGGATCACCTGCTCGAGGCGCATCGTGCCTTTGGCCTCGAGCGCGATTGCCATCGCGTCGAGCATCGCAGGAATCGTCGCCCCGAGCGGCCCGTTGCCGGGCACGAAACCCTTCGCCGCGAACAGCGCGGGTGTCGCCGCCCTGGGCGCCGGCCCCTGGCCGTTGATCACGATGATCTCTTTCGTTCGCGCGTCGTAAATCATCGTCGGCGCCTCGCCGCCGAAACCGAAGTGCGAGATCTCGCAGATCGCCGCGGCGAGCACCGTCGCGACGCCCGCGTCCACCGCGTTGCCCCCCTGCTGCAGGATGCGCACCCCGGCCGACACCGAGTAGTGACGCCCGGCGGCGACGATGCCGTGCGTCCCGAGGATCTCCGGGCGCAGCGTGTCGACGCGCCGCGGCGTCTGCGCCGTCAGCGTCGGCGCCCCGAGTACGAGAGCGGTGCCCAAAAGGACGGTGGCGGACCGGGACGCAGCCTTCATGATGCGGATTGTATAGAATGTTGAGACTCGTGACGCGCCCGCTGCTCATCATTTTCCTTACGATTTTCGTCAACCTCGTGGGGTTCGGGATCATCATCCCGCTGCTCCCGTTTTACGCGGAAACGTTCGGCGCCTCGCCGCTCGTCATCGGCCTGCTGTTCGCGGTGTTTTCGCTCTGCCAGCTCCTGGCCGCCCCGGCGCTGGGCGACCTTTCCGATCGCTACGGCCGCCGGCCGATTCTGATCTTCAGCCTGGCGGGCACGGTCGTCAGCTTCGTGATGCTGGCGGTCGCCCACAGCATCGCCATGCTCTTCGTCGCGCGCATCGTCGACGGCCTGTCGGGCGGGAACATCTCGACGGCGCGCGCCTACGTCGCCGACATCACGGAGCCCAAGGATCGCGCGCGCGCGTACGGCATCATCGGCGCGGCGTTCGGGCTCGGGTTCATCCTCGGACCGGCGTTGAGCGGCGTCCTGTCCGGCATCAGTTACACGGCGCCGATCTGGGCGGCCGCGGGACTCACCCTGGTCGCGACCGTGATGGCGTGGCTGTGGCTGCCGGAAACCGTGCACCGCGCGCAGGCCGGCACGGGCAACCCGTTCGGCTACCTGCCGGCTCTGCTCCAGCGGCCGGCCGTTCGACGGATCCTCACAATCGACTTCATCTATTGGCTGGCGTTCGCCACGTTCCAGACGACGTTTTCGCTGTTCGTCGCGCGGCGCTTTGGCTTCGGCGTGTCGAAGACCGGTTACTTCTTCGCGGCGTTCGGTTTGCTCGGCGCCGTGGTTCAGGGCGGCCTCATTCGTCCCGTGGTGAAGCGGCTGGGCGACAAGCGGACGTTCCTGATGGGCCTGGGATTCGGCGCGCTCGGGCTCGTGGCGGCGGCGTTGGCCCATTCGGTGACGATCTTTGCGATCGCGCTCGTGCCGCTCGCGCTCGGCATCGGGTTCGGACATCCGACGATGTCGAGCCTGGTCAGCCTCGTGGCGCGGGGCGACGAACAGGGGCGCGTCCAGGGTGCGGCGAGCGCCGTCGAAAGTCTCGGCCGCACCATCGGACCCGTGTGGGGCAATGCCTCGCTCCAACACTACGGTGAATCGACGCCATACATCTCGGCAGCGGCATTTCTCCTGTTGACCTTGCTGCTGAGCGTCGGTATTCGAGTCAACAGCGCGGACTCGAATGCGCCAGACATGACCGAGACGCGTTGATAAGAGCCGAGCTCCGGTGTGAGACGTGGTGCTCGCGATCTGCATACGCCGCAGCGTCGGTCGCTGGCGTACTTCAGGTGCGATGGGTCAGTGAGGGCGCACGATACCGAGGAGGCTGCGCAAGCCGTTGAGCGTCTGGATCATCGTGGTGAGCAGCGCGGCGTTCCCGCCGGCGCGGGGGAAAATCTGGCCGACCGACAGTTCGAGACGGCTAATCAGCTCGTCGGCCTTCTGACGCTCCTGGTCGGTCACATCCGGTCTCCTTCGGAGTTGTCGGGCTCGAGCTTCGCGAGCTCGGTATCGGTCAGCGCCCGGTGAATCTCCCGCGGTCCGTCCGTCGCCGGAGCGAACTCGTCCCGCCACCCGCGCCAGTTGCAGGCGTGGCAGCGACACGGCACGCGGCCGGTGACGCGGCGTCGCACTCGCTCGATCCAGGATCGCGGGCGAGAATGATGTACCGGTTGAGCGCATCGCGGGCACGACAAGGTCGCGGGCACGACTCTGACCATACCAGATTCCCGGCATGTATGGCGGGCGAACCGTCCCGATCGCGTCGGGCGACATTCCGACCGACGCCGACATCCTGGCGATCATCCGCTTCGACTTCGCGACGAACATCGACGCCTGCCCGCGCGGCAGGTCAAAAGCGCCACGGCGAACCCAGGACGAGATTTTCGAGAAACACCTCGTGCCGGCGCTCCAGCCGACATTCCGGCGGGACATCGCGTCGAACGACTTGGACGAGTACCGCGCGAATGTCGCGAAGCGGGAGGCGCGGTTGCCCTGAGCGGCCGGGTCCGCCCCAAGAAAGGGATGGAACTAATTCGCCGACTTGATAGAATGCACCGGCTCTCAGCGGTAAGGCGTGCCGAGTCGCCTCGCGACGCGGGCTCGAAGGTCGGCTTCGGAAGCGGCACTCGCGACGTCCATGCCGCTTTCAATCAGACCATCGATGAGCGCCCGAATGATTTCGGCCCGGTTCATCGTCTTGCCGCTCTTGGTGCGCGTGTCCTTGGAGAGGCGATCCAGGTCGTGGATCTGGCGATCGAAGAGGACCACCGACACTTTGGACCACGTCTCATGATGGACGGGCGGCCGGCCGGGGCCCGCCTTTCCTTGAGACCGCCCCGATGCACGCGTGCGTGAGTCCCGTTCTCGCGGTGTGCGCGGCAACTTGCCGCGGATTATACATGGCAGTTGTTGGTAGCACAAACACAGCAATAGAGGTAACCCGGCGGTTTCCTTTCTGACCCGAGGCCATGACACCACGCTCGCCCAAACCGCATCGTCGCATCGGCCGTCCGCCCGCGGGGGCGCAGGACGGCGAGAAGGTCAAGGATTACCCGCAGCTCAGCATCCGTCTGCCGACCGAGGTCAAGGCCACGCTGCACGCGCTCAGCTTGATTGAATCCCGGCCGCAATGGCGGGTGATTACCGACGCCATCGACTGCTATGCCCGCGGGAGACCGGAATCGGAGCGCCGGCTGGTCAGCGAGCTCGCCGGCCGATCGCGCGCCCGCGTCACCGGCTCGCGCCGGACGAAGAGCTGATCAGGCGGGGGTGGACGCGGGCGTCGTTTCCGGCGCGGCGACGACGGGGAAATAGATGAGGAACGTCGCGCCCTTCCCGGGTTCGCTCGCGACGGTGATGTACCCGCCGCTCTGTTTGACGATGCCGTAGACGATCGAGAGGCCCAGGCCGGTGCCCTTGCCCTGTTCCTTCGTGGTGAAGAACGGCTCGAACAGCTTCGCGCGCGTCTGCTCGTCGATGCCCGTGCCGGTGTCCGAGACGCTGAGCCGCGCGTAGCGGCCGGCTTTGCCTTCCACGAGCGCGACCGCCGCGGTCTCGTCCAGATCCACCCCTTCCACGCGCACCGTGACACGGCCGCCCGCCGGCATCGCGTCGCGCGCGTTGACGACCAGGTTCAGGACGATCTGCTCGGTCTGTCCCGAGTCGGCGACCACCATCAGCGGCTCGGGCGCGCAGACGATCTTGAAGTCGATCTCGGGACCGATCAGGCGTCGCAGCATGGTGTCCATGCCGCGGACGACATCGCCGAGCGCGAACATGCGGGAACGCACCGCCTGCCGCCGGCTGAAGGCGAGGAGCTGCCGCGTGAGCCCCGCGCCGCGATCCACCGACTGCTTGATCTCGGTCGCTTCTTCGCGCGCCCCGTCATCCGGCGCCATCTGCATCAGCAGCAGATCGGCCGAGCCCATGATGCTCATCAGGATGTTGTTGAAGTCGTGTGCGACGCCGCCGGCCAGCCGTCCGATCGCTTCCAGCTTCTGCGACTGGCGCAGCTGTTCTTCGAGCGCGCGCCGCTCGGTGACGTCGCGCACGAACCCGGTGAGCACCGAGCGGTTGTCGCTTCCGGTGCGGGCGACCGTCAACTCGAGCGGGAAGTCGCTGCCGTCGGCGCGCAGCCCGGTGAGCTCGGCCTGGCGTCCCGCCAGCGGCCCTCTGCCCGACGTCATGTACTCGTTCAGCGCGCCGATCTGCGGGGCGCGATCCGCGGGCGGGAGCAGCAGCTCGACGTTCCGGCCGAGGATGTCCAGCCGCGCGTAGCCGAACATCTGCTCGGCCGCCGGGTTGAACTCGCGGATGTTCAGCTGCGAGTCCATCGTGATGATCGCGTCGTGCGCCGCTTCGAGAATCGCGCCCTGCCGCGCGTCGCTCTCCCTGCCCGCGCGGTACATCTTGTAGGTCAGGTAGAGCGGCGCCGCGAACAACAGCAGCGTCAGCCCGTAGCCCGAGCTCTCCGTCACCTTGATCACGACGGCGGCGGCGAGCGCGCCCAGCAGGTAGCTCGGGGCGCTCGACGCGAAGTCGCTCTTCCAGATGCGCCACGCGCTCTGGTTCGTCGTCAGCGCGATGGCGACGGCGATCGGCACCGTATTGACGAAGAAGTAGGTGAACGCCATGCCGGCGAGCGGCAGGATGAGCGCGCCCGGATCGGCGTCGGGACGCCCGCCGAGGCGCAGGTAGACCTGTCCGGCGGCCTGCACCGTCAGGATCAAGATCGCCATATTGAAGAGCGTGCGGAACGTCGGGTTCGGCGACCGCGAGTTCAGCGTCGTCTGGCTCCACCCGCTGGCGGCGCCGACGATCATCGTGGCGTGCGGGCCCCGCAGGAGCAGGGCGGCGATGTCGACGACGTAGGACACCGACATGTTGGAGCCGCTGGCGATCGGGAATTGAATCTTGAACGCCGACGTCAGCGACGACAGCAACACGAGGACCAGCAGGGGGACGACGGGGGTGAACGTGGCCCGCGAGACAAGCGCGCTGAACGTCAGCGCGCCGAGCGCGATGACCGCGAGGATGTACCAGCGGCCGCGGGGCGGAAGGTCCCGAAGCAAAGCCCCGCCAGTATATCGCGCTTGACAATGTTCAAACACATGTTTTATACATCTGTTTGAGACACCGATATGTCGAGAAAACCCGCCGTCCTCCTCGTCCTGCTCTTCGCCGCCGGCGCCGGCGCCTACGCCTACCGGCGCATGGCGCCCGCCGCGCTCGTCCTCACCGGCATCGTCACCACCAACGACGTCATCGTCAGCCCGCAGATCGCGGGACAGATCGGGCAGCTGCTCGTCACCGAAGGCGACACCGTCAAGCGGGATCAGCTCGTCGCCGTGATCGTGCCCGACGAGCTGAAGGCCGACACCGCCTACTTCGCGCAGAACGTCGAGGGGATGTCGTCGCAGATCCGCGAGGGGGAGGCGGCGCTGCGTCTGCAGGAACGGCAGACCGTCGATCAGATCCGCCAGGCCGAGTCGACGCTCCAATCGATTGAGGCGCAGGTGGACGCGGCGGTCGCCGACGTCGAGCAGGCGCGTCTGACCTATACCCGCACCCAGAACCTGTCGCGCCAGGGCGTGGTCTCGCCGCAGGAGCTCGACGCCGCGCGCACGGCGCAGACGGCGGCGCAGGCGAAGCTCGATGCCCTGAGGCGGCAGGTCGAGGCGCAGCGCGCAACGGTGGCGCTGGCGCGGTCCAACGCCGAGCAGATTTCGGTGCGGCGCAGCCAGGTGCAGACGAGCGAGCACATGAAGCAGGCCGCGTCGGCGCAGAGCACGAAGGCCGGGGTCCGCCTCCGCTACACCGAGATTCACGCGCCCATCGACGGCCTCGTCGACGTGCGCGCCGCGCGGGTCGGCGAGATCGTGAGCCCCGGCCAGCCGATCGTCACGCTGATCAACCCCGACGATCTGTGGATCCGCGCCGACGTGGAGGAGAGCTACATCGATCGCGTGCGGCTCGGCGACAAGCTGACGGTGCGGCTGCCCTCCGGCGTCGAACGCGAGGGCACGATTTTCTATCGCGGCGCCGACGCCGCCTTCGCCACGCAGCGCGACGTCAGCCGTACCAAGCGCGACATCAAGACGTTCGAGGTGCGGTTGCGCGTGGACAACACGGATCGGCGTCTGGCCGTGGGCATGACCGCCTACGTCCTGATGCCGGTGCAGTAAAGACGGACACGGTCTGCGCGACGAGCGCGTTGCGTGGGATCCGAGTGGTGGAGCGCAGGCCCTCAGGCCTGCCAACGACCTATGAACGCCATCGACGTTCAACATATCGTCAAGACGTTCGGCAGCTTCACCGCCGTCAAGGGCATCAGCTTCTCCGTCGAGGAAGGGGAAGTCTTCGGCCTGCTCGGCCCGAACGGCGCCGGCAAATCGACGCTCATCCGGATGATGGTGACGCTGCTGGCGCCCACGTCGGGCACGGCGGTGATCAACGGCTTCGACGTCGTGAAGCAATCCGACGGCGTGCGCCAGTCGATCGGCGTGATCCCGCAGGCGATGACGAGCGACCTGGAGCTGAGCGTCGAAGAGAACCTGATCATCTTCGCGAAGCTGTACAGCGTGCCGCGGGCGAAGCGCGAGCGCCTGATCGGCGAGCTGCTGGACGCCGTGGAGCTGACGCAGTGGCGCAAGGCGCAGGTGAAGAACCTGTCGGGCGGCATGCGGCGCCGCGTCGAGATCGCGCGCGGCCTGGTGCACGAGCCGCGCATCTTCTTTCTCGACGAGCCGACCACCGGCCTCGACCCGGTGTCGCGCGTGGCGGTGTGGGAGATGCTGGCGAAGATCAAGCGAGAGCGCAACCTCACGATCCTGATCACGACCCATTACATGGACGAGGCCGACAAGCTCTGCGATCGCATCGCGATCGTCGACCACGGCGAGCTGAAGGCGCTCGATTCCCCGCTCAAGCTGAAGGCGTCGATTCCCGGCAAGAACTCGCTCGAGGTCAGCTTCACCGACGCCCCGATCGACTGGCAGGCGCGGATCGAGCGGCTGGCAGGCGTCGAGTCGGTCACCGCGCACGAGAACATCTTTCGGATCGCCACGGGCAGCGGTCCGGCGACGACGTTGGCGCTGATGGAGCTGGCGGCGGTGTCGGGCGTCACCGTCGGCTCGCTCTCGGTCCAGAGCACGACGCTGGACGATGTGTTCGTCCACTACACCGGGCGCGCGCTGCGCGACGCGCTCCAGGAAGCGAACCCGCTCGATCGCGGTCCGATGCTGCGGCGGGCGTAGCCATCTGAAAAGTAATCGAAAATCTAAAATCTAAAATCTAAAATCTAAAATCTAAAATCTGAAATCTGAACTCTGAAATCTGAACTCTGACAACCGTTATGGGACGAACCTGGGCGATCATCGAACGCGAGCTGCGGCGGTTCCGGCGCAGCCCGGTGCTGATCGTCATGGCGCTGGTCATGCCGATCGTGCAGCTGGTCGTGCTCGGCTACGCCTTCGGCGGCAACGTCAAACACCTCAAGCTGGCGATCGTCGATCAGGATCACGGCGTGCCGGCGATCCGCGTGCGCGAGCTGGCGTCGGCCGCCTCGTCGGGCGCGCACACGATCGACACGATCGACTACGCCGACCAGGGACAGGCGATCCAGGATCTGCGCAACGGGCGCGTCAACGGCGTCCTGACCATTCCGCCGGAATTCTCGCGGCGGGTCCTCGCGAAGAACCAGCCCCGCGTCGCGCTGATCGAGGACAACACCGACGGCATCGTGGCGGTGGCGATGGCCGGCACGCTCGGCGGCATGCTGCAAGCCTACGGCCAGCCGTCGCGGGGGCCGAGAATCTCCAGCGTGACCTCGCTCGACGTCGTCGAGATCTACCCGTACGTGCCCTACATCCAGTACCTGCTGCCGGGGTCGGTGGTGATGTCGATCTTCATGATGGTGATGATCGGCGGCGGCATCATCTTCATCGACGACAAGGCGCGGGGGCTGCACGAGGGCTACCTGGTGACGCCGATCAAAAAGCTCGAATTGATCGCCGGCTTCAATATTTCCGGCACGATCAAGGCGGTCCTCGCCGGGATGTTCCTGCTGATCATCGGGTCGATCATCGCCGGCATTCCAAACGCGTTCGACCCGTTGCGCCTGCTGCGCCTGTTCGTCGTCGTGGTCGTGACGTCGTTCGCGCTGATCAGCCTGATGTTCCTGCTGATGGTGCGGGTGAGCGACCCGCTGCTGCCGCGCGCGGTGTTCGGCGTGCTGAACACCGTGCTGTATTTTCCGAGCGGGGCCGTGTACCCCCAGCAGGGGTTTCCGGGATGGATGCAGGTGATCGCCGTCGCCGATCCGTTCACCTATGCGGTACACGCCTTCAAGAGCCTGCTGCTCAAGAACACCGGCTTCGCGGCGATCTCCTACGACCTCACGTTCCTGATGATCTTCTCCGTCGTCTCGCTGGGCGCGGCGACAGCGCTGTTCAAGCGGTCGCTGTGACGATCACCCGCGACACGGAAACGCGCGACCGGCTGCTGAAGGCCGCGGAGCGGCTGTTCGCCGATCGCGGCTTCAAGAAGGTGACCGTCCGCGACATCTGCCGCGCGGCGCGGGCGAACGTCGCGGCGGTCAACTACCACTTCGGCGACAAGCTGGGCCTCTACCGCGAGGTGATGCAGTCGGCAATCGACGCGATGCGCGGCACCAACGATGCCGCGCGCCGGGCCGGCGACGGACAGCCCGCCGAGGAGCAGCTCCGCCGCTACATTTCGATCTTCGTCCACCGCGTGCTCGCGCCGGGCAGCGAAACCGTCCACAAGCTGATTCATCGGGAAATGAACGATCCGACGCCGGCGCTCGACACGCTGGTCGAGCAGGGCGTGCGCCCGCGCGTCGAGTACCTGTCCAGCCTGATCGCGGAAATGATCGGCTGCGCGCCGACCGATCAGGCGGTGCTGCGGTGCGTCGCCAGCGTCCAGGCGCAGACGGTGTCGTACCTGCCGAACCCGATCGCGGCGCGCCTCGGCCTGGCGAACAAGCCGACGGCGGCCAACCTGGACGGCATCGCCGATCACATCGCGGACTTCTCGGTGGCCGGCATCCACGCCGTCGGCCGTGGCGTCCATGCCCGCTGATCCGGTCCTTCGACAGGCTCAGGACGAGCGGGGCGCGGGAGACCCCGACATCCGTCTGCGCGCGGCGGCGCATCCTCCCGGCTGGACCAATCCCGAACCGCGCGGACGCTACGATCTCGTGGTCATCGGCGGCGGCACCGCGGGGCTGGTCAGCGCGATGGGCGCGGCGGGCCTTGGCGCACGCGTGGCGCTGGTCGAACGCGCGCTGCTCGGCGGCGATTGCCTCAACACCGGCTGCGTGCCGTCGAAAGCGATCCTGCGCTCCGCGCGCGCGGCGGCAGAGGCGCGGCGCGCGCCCGAGCTCGGCATCCGCGTCGCCGGCGTCGATGCCGATTTTACGTCCGTCATGCGGCGGATGCGCGAGCGCCGCGCCGACATCAGCCCCCACGACTCGGCGGCGCGCCTGCGCGCGGCCGGCGTCGACGTCTATTTCGGCGACGCGCGCTTCGCCGGCCCGTCCACGATCGCGGTCGACCGGCACACGCTGACGTTTCGCCGCGCGGTGATTGCGACGGGAGGACGTCCCGCCGTGCCGCCGATTCCCGGCCTCGCGGCCGTGCCGTACCTGACCAACGAAACGCTGTTCTCGCTGACGACGCAGCCGCGGAGGCTGACGGTCGTCGGCGCCGGCCCGATCGGCTGCGAGATGGCGCAGGCGTTCGCGCGCCTCGGCACTGCCGTCACATTGATCGATCAGGGCGCGCAGCTATTGCCCCGCGAGGACGCCGACGCTTCCGCCATCATCGCGCGGCGGCTGTCGGCCGAGGGCGTCGACGTCCGGCTCGGCGCAAGGATCCTCGAGGTGACGGCCGATGGCGGCGGGATCGATGTGCATCTGGACGCCAGCGATTCGGGACCCGGCGGGGGCGCGGGGCGGAGAAGCGCCGCTGCGGTCCAACACGGCGATCAATTACTGGTCGCCATCGGACGCGTACCCAACATCGAAGGACTCCAGCTCGCCGCGGCGGGGGTGACGTTCGACGAGAACGGCGTCGTGGTGGACGATCATTTACGGACGGCCAACCCCGGGATTTTTGCGGCGGGCGATGTCTGCTCGTCGTTCAAGTTCACCCACGCCGCCGACGCCTTCGCGCGGATCGTCATTCGGAACGCGCTGTTCTTCGGGCGCCAGCGCGCGAGCGCGCTCGTGATCCCCTGGTGCACGTACACCGATCCCGAAGTGGCGCACGTGGGCATGTACGAAGAGGAGGCCAGGCGGGCGGGCCGCCGCGTCGAAACGATCACGATTTTACTGGCGGACGTCGATCGCGCCGTGGTCGACGAGGAGCGCGACGGCTTCGTGCGCATCCACCACGAGCGCGGCCGGCTGCTCGGCTGTACCGTGGTGGGTGCCCACGCCGGCGAGATGATCGGTGTCGCGACGCACGCGCTCACGCATGGGGCGAGCGTGGCCGATCTGGGATCGACGATTCATCCCTACCCGACGCTGAACTACGCCTTCCGCGCTGCGGGGGACGCGTACGGCCGGACGCGCCTGACGCCGGGGCTCCGGCGGCTCGTGCGGCGGTATTTCCGTCTGTTCTAAGATGTCGGCATGGCTCCGCTGACCGGCATCCGGATCGTCGACCTCACACGGGTGGTGGCCGGTCCATTCTGCACGATGATGCTCGGCGACATGG
>JAYVYV010000130.1:0-4567 GCA_043783985.1 Acidobacteriota bacterium
AACAGATACAGACCGAGCGCCACCAGGACGCCCGCAAAACCCTGCTCCTCGGCCAACACCGAGAAGATGAAATCGTTGTGGGCGACGGGCAGGAAGCGCAGTTGCCCCTGTGTCCCCTTCTTGAACCCTTTGCCGGTGAGGCCGCCTGACCCGACGGTGATGCGCGCCTGAATCTGCTGGTAGCCGGCGCCTTTCGCATCCTGCGAGGGATCGAGGAACGTCGAGACGCGGGACTTCTGGTAGTCCTTGAGCGCGAACTTCCACGCGACGGGAGCCGCGAGAAGCAGACAGAGGAACATCAGGCCGAAGATGCGCAGCCGCATGCCGGCCAGATACGCGATCGCGAAGAAGACCGGCAGCAGCGTCACCGCGGTGCCGAGATCGGGCTCCTTCGCGATGAGGCCGAGCGGAATCGCGGTCAGCACGGCGCCGATGGCCAGGTCCATCCACGACGGCGTGCCGCGGTTCTCGCCGAAGAACTTCGCGAGCACGAGCGCCACGCCGACCTTGGCGAATTCCGACGGCTGCAGGTTGAAGATCTTGAGCGGAATCCAGCGCCGCGCGCCCATCTGCACCATGCCGAAGAACATGACGTAGAGCAGCAGGGCGCAGAGCCCGATGTAGATCAGGTGCGACTTGTCGGTGAACGTGCGGTAGTCGAGCGTCAGCATGAACACCATCGCGCCCAGGCCCAGCACGATGGCGTAGAGCTGCGTGAGGTACAGGCGCGACATGGCGCGCGTCGAGTCGGCCGTCGCGCTGTTGATCATCACCACGCCGATCGCGCAGAGGGCGAGGATGGCGACGACCAGCGCCCAGTCGATGTGGTGGTAAAGGCGTCTCTCGAACATTTCAGATTTCGGATTTCAGAATTCAGATTTCGCGCTCTGAGCTCGCCGTTCCAGTTCCACGTCCTACTGTCCGCCGGCGACCGCAGGCTTGCGCGCCATCGGATCGCTCATGTCCAGATGCAGGTCCGTCGGCGGCGGCGGGAGCGGCCGTCCTTCCTGCTTCGCGAAGAACGTGTCGAGGATGTGGTGCGTGATGCGCGCGGCGTTTCCGCCGTGGATCCCGTGCTCCGCGAACACGACGCCCGCGACCGTGGGATGGTCGCGCGGCGCGAAGAACACGAACCAGCCGTGGTCGCGCAGGTTCTTGGTGGTCTTCGAGGCGGCGCGCCCGGCGTTCGAGATCACCTGCGCCGATCCGGTTTTGCCCGAGACATCGTGCCCCGCGATGCGCGCCGTCCCGCCGGTGCCGGCGGCGTTCACCACCATCCAGAGGCCGTCGCGGATCGCCTGGAGCTTGGCGGGGTCGACATCGATCTTCGATTGCGGCGGGGGCGGCGGCACCGGCTTCCATCCGCTGCCGTCGTCCACCGCCTTGAGCAGGTGCGGCGTGACGCGCGTGCCGCCGTTGGCGAGCGTCGCCATGTAGACCGCCATCGACACCGGCGTCAGCGACACCTGACCCTGGCCGATCGCCACGGAAATGGTCTCGCCCGCGTACCATTTCTCGTGCATCTTCTCGCGCTTCCATTGGGTGGACGGCACGAGGCCCTGCACCTCGTTCGGCAGGTCGATGCCGCTCTTGACGCCGAGGCCGAGCAGCGTGGCCCACTTGTTGATCTTGTCGACCCCGACCATGTTGCCGACCGTGTAGAAGTAGACGTCGCAGGACTGTTCGATGGCGTGGCGCAGGTTGATCGCGCCGTGACCCGACTTTTTCCAGCACTTGAAGTCGCGGCCGTAGAAATTCGCGTGCCCCGCGCAATGCGCGTTGAACTCCGGCGTGATGATCCCCTCTTCGAGGCCCGCGAGCGCCACGGCCATCTTGAACGTCGACCCGGGCGAATACCGCCCCTGAATGGCCCGGTCGTTCAGCGGCCGCAGCTCGTCCGTGTTGAGCGAGGCCCACGTCGCCCGGTCGACGCCGGACGCGAACGCGTTCGGGTCGTACGCCGGGATGCTGGAGAACGCCAGCACGTCGCCGTTGTTCGGATCGAGCACCACCGACGCGCCGTTGAAGCCCGACGCCTTGAAGGCGTCCTCGACAGCCTTCTGGAGATCGGCGTCGATCGTCAGCTGCAGACGCTTGCCTTCGGTGGGCGGGTTTTCCTCGAGCACGCGGATTTCACGCCCCACGCTGTTGACGACCACGCGTTTGGCGCCGTCCTCGCCCTTCAACATCGCGTTGTAGACTTTTTCGATGCCGGCCTGCCCCACGATGTCGCCGCTCTTGAGGCCGTCGCTCTCGCTCACCTGCGCGTCGCTCACTTCGCCCACGTAGCCGAACAGATGCGCCGCCATCTCCTCTTCCGGATACTGGCGCGTCGGCACCTGCTCGACGACGATGTCGGGGAGCTCGAAGTCGAGGCGCCGCGCCCTGACCGCGGCCACCTGCGCCAGCGTCGCGTCCGGCACGACCATGATGGGACGGTACGACGGCTCGCGGCGATGGCGCTCGACGATCTGGCGGACGCCCGCCTCGTCCACGCCGATGGCATCGGCGAGCAGGCGGACGGTCCGGTTCAAATCCTTCGTGTGCTCGCGCACGATCGAGATGCTGTACGACCGGCGGTTCTCCACCAACACCTTCAGATTCCGGTCGAACACGATCCCCCGCGCGGCGCGCAGCGAGAGCGTCCGCTGATGGTTGTTCTCCGCCATCTCCTCGAACTTCGCGTGCTGGACGATCTGGATCACCCAGAACCCGACCGCGAGGATCGAAAAAATCGCGACGAAGACGTACTGGAGGATCGAGAGGCGGGTATTGGCGTGGCTCCGGTCTTCAACCATGACAGTTATATTTTACGACGTCATCGGCGCCGCCGGGACCTTCCCGCTCGACGCCGTTCCACCGCTCCAGGTAGAAGCTCGACCAGCTGGAACGCCACCACCCCGACGACCGCATTGGCGGCCGCCTGCCCCGCGACGGCGGCGTAGGGGGCGCCGAAATGCCTCAGGTCGAGCAGCACGTACAGGCCCATGAAGACGACCGCGTGCAGCGCGGTGGCCGCGAAAAAAACGACGAACCGGGGCAGCGACGCCGTGACGATGAACTGCGTGCCGATGATGCCGGCCAGAAACCCCACGAGCGTCTTCGCCAGGCCGCCGATGCCGATGACGCTGCTCGACAGCGCGTCCTGCACCAGCCCCGCGAAGGTCCCCGACAACAGGCCGGCCGCGGGTCCCGACGTCAGCGCCACGTAGACCACGACGACGAGCACCAGGTCCACGGCCACGGAGCCGCGCACGAGAAAACGTGCGGCCGTGGTCTGGATCGCGAGCGCCACCGCCACCGCCAGAATCACGCCGATGACTTTCACTCGGGCACGCCCGCCGCCGCCTCGCGCGCCGGCGTCGGCGTCACCACGACGAGCACCTCTTCGAGCGACGAGAAGTCGACCGCCGGTTTGATCGTGATGCGCTTGTACGCGCCGCCGGCCCGGTCCACCGACTCGATGCGCCCGATGAGGAAGCCCTTCGGGTAGATGCCGTCGATGCCCGACGTCACCACGACGTCGCCGACGACGACGTCGAATACTTCCGAGACATATTCCAGGCGCAGGCGGTCGTCGCCTTCGCCGACGACGACACCCTGCGCGCGCGTCCGCTCGACGATCGCGCCGGCGGCGGCGTTGCGGTCGACGAGCAGCTGGACTTTCGCCGTACGCGGCGCGGGGACGACGAGGCGCCCGACGATGCCGGCGGGCGCGATGACCGCCATGTCGGCCCGCACGAGGTCGCGCGTGCCTTTGTCGATCGTCAGCGTCCGGAAATCGGGTGTGGCCGCCGCGCCGATAATCTGCGCGGCCACGGTCTTGAGCGTGAGATGGTCGCGCAGATCGAGGAGCCGCTCGAGGCCGCGCGTCCGGTCCGCGAGCGCGCGCTGCTCCTGCACCGCAATCTGCGTGGCGGCGAGGTCGCGCTTCAGCGCCTCGTTCTCCACTTTGAGGTTCCGCAGGCCGACGTACCCGGTCCACACGCGCCGGATGCCCAGAAATCCGCCGGACATGCCGCGCTGCACCTCCGAGAAGACGCCGAAGGTCACCGACTCGATGACCGGCACGCCCGACTTGGAATTGACCTGCGCGGAAATCAGCAGGATCTGCCCGAGCGTGACCGCGAGGAACAGGTAGCCGGATCGCTGACGGATGTCGACGATGGCCACGTCACATCACCGCTGATTCGACACAAGGGACACACAGCCAGCGCCGATCGCTCCCTTGGTGTCCTTGGTGGTGGTTCGGCGTGTCGACCATGCTAATCGATCGAGATCTTCCGGAGCAGGTTGAAGTCCGACAGCATCTTGCCGGCGCCGAGCACGACCGACGACAGCGGATCCTCCGCCATCGCCAGGGGCAATCCTGTTTCCTCGCGAAGACGTTTGTCGAGGTTCTTCAACATCGAGCCTCCACCCGTGAGCACGATGCCCCTGTCGACGATGTCGGCCGAGAGCTCCGGCGGCGTGCGCTCGAGCGCAACGCGGACGGCGTCGACGATCACGTTCACCGTTTCGGCGAGCGCCTCGCGAATCTCCTCGTCGCTGATGGTGATCGTCTTCG
>JAYVYV010000131.1:0-12494 GCA_043783985.1 Acidobacteriota bacterium
AGCGATGCTCCCGACAAAGAACGCATGAGCCCCCCTAAACAGAGAAAATTGGTGAAGCCGAAACCGGGCCAGTATAGTGAAGCAAAAAAACGTACGTCAAGCAAACTACTGACTGTCCGACATTCTGGTTAGACACCGAAATTCATGATTCGCTTCGAGGATCTCCTCGAGAAAGTCCGGGCCTACAGCCCGGACGCCGACGTCGAACTGCTCCGCCGGGCCTATGTGTTCTCGGCCTTCGAGCACAGGGGACAGGTCCGCCATTCAGGGGAACCCTACCTCATCCATCCCCTGGCCGTCGCCGACTTCCTGGCCGACATGAAGCTGGACACGGTCGCGATCGCCGCAGGGCTCCTCCATGACGTCGTGGAGGACACCCTGACGACGATTGAGCGCATCCAGGAGCTCTTCGGCCCCGAGGTCGCCCATGTCGTCGAGGGGGTGACCAAAATCAGCGCCATCCCGCTGTCGGCGTCGACGAGCGAGGAGCGGCAGGCCGAGAACTTCCGCAAGATGCTGCTCGCGATGGTGGATGACATCCGCGTCATCCTCGTGAAGCTGGCCGACCGGCTCCACAACATGCGGACGCTCGGGCACCTGTCCGAGGAGCGCCGCGTCAAAATCGCGCAGGAGACGCGCGACATCTACGCTCCGATTGCCAACCGCCTCGGGATGAGCAAGGTGAAGAACGAGCTCGAGGAGCTCTCGTTCCGCTACCTCGAACCGCAGGCCTACGAAGGGCTGCGCGCCGAGGTGGACCTGAAGCGCCGCGCGACCGAAGGCTTGATCGGCGAGCTGAAGACGACGATCACCGCGAAGCTCACCGAGGCGCAGATTCCGGTCGTCGAAATCGAGGGGCGCATCAAGCGTCTGTGGAGCATCCACCAGAAGCTCGAGCGCCAGAAGATCGACCTCGGGCAGGTCTACGACTTCATCGCGCTGCGCATCATCACCGACAGCGTGAAGGACTGCTACGCGACGCTGGGCATCATCCACCAGACCTGGTCGCCGGTGCCTGGGCGCATCAAGGACTTCATCGCGATGCCGCGCCCCAACGGCTACCAGTCGCTGCACACCTCGGTGATCAGCGAGCACGGGATGCCGTTCGAAGTGCAGGTCCGGACGATGGAGCAGCACCGCCGCGCGGAGGAAGGGATCGCCGCGCACTGGAAATACAAGGAAGGGCGCATCAGCGACCAGCGCGACGACCGTTACTTCCAGTGGATGCGGCAGCTGCTCGAGTCGCAGCAGGACGTTCACGACCCGCAGGAGTTCATCCAGAGCCTCAAGGTAGAGCTCTACACGGAAGAGGTCTACATCTTCACGCCCAAGGGGCTGGTGAAGGCGCTGCCGCGCGGCGCGACGCCGATCGACTTCGCGTATTCGATCCATAGCGACCTGGGCCACGAGTGCGTCGGCGCGCGCGTCAACGGCAAGATGGTTCCGCTCCGCACGCGACTCAAGAACGGCGACATCGTCGAGATCGTGCGGCAGGCGGGCCACCGTCCGAGCCGCGACTGGCTGAACTTCGTCGCGACGTCGCGCGCGCGCAGCAGGATCAAGCATCTGATTCACGCGGAGGAGAAGACGCGCGCCGTGGAGCTGGGGCGCAAGCTGTTCGAGAAGGAAGCGCGCCGGTACGACCTGAATCCGAGAACGATCGTCGACGGCGAGGCGTTCGCGAAGGCCTTGACCGACTTCGCCGTGGGAAAGACCGACGATCTGTTCGCCGCGATCGGCTATGGAAAGGTTCAGCCGAAACAGGTGCTCGTGCGGCTCGTGCCGCCCGACTCGCTGCGCGAGAAGGCGCCCGAGGGGGCCGTCGCGTCCGTCGTCCGGCGCGTGCTCGGCTCGGGCGAAGAGAAGATCAAGGTCAAGGGCTTCGACGACCTGATGGTGTTCCGCGCGCGCTGCTGCAGCCCGATCCGCGGCGAGAAGATCGTCGGCTACGTCACGCGCGGCAAAGGCGTGTCCGTCCACTCGGCCACCTGTCCCAACGTCGTCAACCTGCTGTACGACCCGGAGCGGCGCATCGACGTGGAGTGGGACAAGAGCGAGGCCGTCGGGCGCTATACCGTCAAGCTGACGATGGAGGTCGAGGACCGCAAGGGGCTGCTGGCGGCGGTCAGCGCGAAAATCGCGGGGATCAACACGAACATCCGGAACATGGAGGCGCGGACCGGCGACGACGAGCACGCGCGGATCGACGTCACGATCGAGATCAGCGATCTCAAACACCTCGAAAAGGTGATCAAGTCGCTCCGCGGAGTCGAAGGCGTGCTCGGCGTCGAGAGGGCAGGTCGGGCGAATTAGTCGTCGGTCGTCAGTCGAACGACGCGATCAGATCGATCTCGACGCGCGCGTCTTTGGGCAGGCGCGCCACCTGTACGGTGGCTCTGGCAGGGTAAGGCTCGGAGAAATAGGTCCCGTAGACTTCGTTCACCGCGGCGAAGTCGTTCATGTCCGCCAGGAAGACCGTGGTGCGGACCACGTCGGCGAACGAGCGCCCGCCGGCCTTCAGCACCGCATCGAGGTTGTCGAACACGCGGCGGGTCTGCGCCGCGATGTTGCCGTCGACGATCTGTCCCGTGGCCGGGTCGAGCGGCACCTGACCCGACACGAACAGCAGTTGACCGGCCCGCACCGCCTGCGAGTAGGGTCCAATCGCTTTGGGCGCGTCGGGGCTGGAAACGGCCTGCTTCATTTCAGATTTCTGACTTCAGACTTCTAACTTCCGTCGGGCTGCCTTGCCAGGTCCGGCCTTGACGACCTTGCCCGATCGGAGGCAGCGCGTGCAGACGCGCATCCGCTTGTTGCCGCCGTTGACGACGGCCTTGACCGCCTGCAGATTCGGCTCGAACCGTCGCGCGCTCACGTTGTTCGCGTGGCTATGCTGCCTTCCGACGACCGGGCCTTTCCCGCACAATTCACATCGCTTCGCCATGAATACTCAACTTTCCTGAGAACAAACGCCGATTATACCTGCCCACCGACGGGGCGATCAAGCGTGGGGGCCGTGCTCCAGCCGGTCGACGCAGTCGTTGGAGCGGGACAGGCGTGGCCACGATTTCGTCGTTAGGGTGTAACACCTCGGCATTTTCTACTACACGTCATCGTCTACTTACGCGGACACGAACCGCATCGGACAAGGCAGAACCGTCCGAGTCGGTCAGGCGTCTAAGGGATCATCGGATTTGAACAACCGGTTAACACCACCGCTAATGACGATACAATTCTTTTATGTACAACAGTTTGCGGAGACATCAGAAACGAATGTCTCTCCCAGCTCGCGGTGTCTTCGGTCACCGCGCGCGTCGGCAGAGGTCAGGACCATCGATAGCTCAACTGATTGTTATAGGACTTTAGTTCAGTATATTATTGGCGCTTCATTTGCATAGGCACACGACAATCTTAAGCGTTGGCGACCCGGGCGGATCCTGGGTGGAAGGAGCGGCGGTCATGAAGAAGACTCGAAAGCAAGAAGCGGTGCCGGCCAATACCGGGTCCCGCTATTCCGACCTGAAACAGATGCTCGAAGATCGGCGTCGCGAGCTGCAGGCTGAAGTCCAGGGCAAGATGCGCGGCGTGCGCGAAGAAGGCTCGTGGGGCGGCAAGCTGAACGAGGTGCTCGATGCGGTCGAGAGCGCGGAAGCCGACATCCAGGAGGAACTGGAGTTCGCCCTCGTCCAGATGAAGTCCGAGACGCTGAACAAGGTCAACGACGCCCTGGTGCGGCTCGAACAGGGAAATTACGGCAACTGCTTCGACTGCACCGAGGAAATCGCCGAAAAGCGGCTGCGGGCGCTGCCCTTTGCGGTCCGCTGCAAGGATTGTGAAGAGGCCAGGGAGACCGCCGAGCAGCGTGAGCGTCAGCTCACGGCCCGGCGCGGCACGAGCTCGCTCTTTCTGGACGTGTAAGAGTCCGGCGTCCCAAACGATTCGGGGCTCCGCCGGTGGCGGAGCCCATTTCCTCCCCACCGGCCAGCCTCGCTTTAGATTGCGGATTGCGGACTCCGCAATCCAATCCTCAATCCGCGATCCGCAGTTCGTGATGATAGGAGCCCGCCATGGCCGATCAACTCGACAGCCTCAAGACAGAGGACGTCTCGCTCGGCGATCGGCCGCTCAACATACCGTCCGAGCTGCCGATCCTGCCGCTTCGGGACACGGTCCTGTTTCCGAACTCGTTCATGCCTCTCGCCGTCGCGCGCGAAAGCTCCGTCCGCCTGATCGACGATGCGATCGCGAACGGGAAGCTGATTGCGGTGTTCACCCAGCGTGACGCGGCGATCGAGGAGCCGTCGCAGGCCGACCTGTACCCGGTGGGCACGGCGACGCACATCCACAAGATGTTCAAGCTGCCCGACGGCAGCCTTCGTCTCATCGTCCAGGGGCTGGCGCGGCTGACGCTGGACGAGGTGGTGGCGACGCAGCCGTACCTGCGGGCCCGTGTGAGCGCCGCCAGCGAGGACACCAACGACGCCGACCGGCTCGAGATCGACGCGCTCGCGCGGAACATCAAAACGAACTTCCAGCAGGTCGTGTCGCTCTCGCCGCTGCTGTCCGACGACCTGCAGACGCTCGCGATGAACATCACCGAGCCGGGCCGGCTGGCCGACTTCATCGCCTCATCGCTGTCGACGATCAGCACCGGCGTGAAGCAGGAAGTCCTGGAGACGCTCGACATCCGCGCGCGCATGGACAACCTGAACCGGATTCTGATCAAGGAGCTCGAAGTGCTCGAGCTCGGATCGAAGATCCAGTCGCAGGTGCAGTCCGAGGTCGGCAAGAACCAGCGCGAATACTTCCTGCGCGAGCAGATGAAGGCGATTCAGAAGGAGCTCGGCGAAGGCGACGATCAGACGAAGGAGATCGAAGAGATTTCCGCGAAGATCGAAGCCGCGGGCATGCCCGAGGCGGTGAAGAAAGAAGCGATACGCGAGCTCGATCGGCTCTCGAAGATGCCGGTCGCGGCCGCCGAGTACACCGTCTCGCGCACCTATCTCGACTGGCTGGTGACGCTGCCGTGGGCCAAGCGGACGGAGGAGGTCATCGATCTCGGCAAGACCCTTCAGGTCCTCAACGCGGATCATTCGGGGCTCGAGAAGGCGAAGGACCGCATCATCGAGTACCTCGCCGTCCGCAAGCTGAACCCCGACGTGAAGGGGCCCATCCTGTGCTTCGTCGGCCCTCCGGGCGTCGGCAAGACGTCGCTCGCGCGCTCGATCGCCGAGTCGCTCGGGCGCAAGTTCGTGCGCGTCTCGCTCGGCGGCATGCGCGACGAGGCCGAGATCCGCGGGCACCGGCGCACCTACATCGGGGCCCTCCCCGGACAGGTGATTCAGGGGCTCCGGCGCGCCGAGTCGAAGAACCCGGTGTTCATCCTCGACGAGATCGACAAGCTCGGCTCCGACTTCCGCGGCGACCCTTCGTCGGCGCTGCTCGAAGTGCTCGATCCGGAGCAGAACAACACGTTCCGCGATCATTATCTCGACGTGCCGTTCGATCTCTCGGAAGTGCTCTTCATCACGACGGCGAACGTGCTCGATCCCATCCCGGCGGCGCTGCGCGACCGCATGGAGGTGCTCGAAATCGCCGGCTACACCGAGGAAGAAAAACTGAAAATCGCGGTCGATCACCTGGTGGACAAGCAGGTGAAGAACCACGGCCTCACCGCCGAGTACATCCAGTTCGCCCACGACGCGCTGCGCCAGGTGATCCGCGGGTATACACGCGAAGCGGGCGTCCGCAACCTCGAGCGCGAGATCGGCTCCCTCTGCCGGAAAGTGGCGCGGCGCCGCGCTGAGGGCAATGAAACCCCGATTCAGATCACCCCGGACGTCGTCGTCGACATGCTCGGCGCGCCGAAGTTCCTCGACGAGGAGATGGAAGAGCGCACCAAGGATCCGGGCGTGGCCATCGGCCTCGCCTGGACCGCGGCGGGCGGCGAGGTGCTCTTCATCGAAGCCTCGAAGATGGCGGGGGGCGGTTCGCTGACGCTGACCGGCCAGCTGGGCGAGGTCATGAAGGAGTCGGCGAGGGCTGCGCTCTCCTGGCTGCGCGCCCACGCCAAGACGTACGGCATCGATCCGGACTTTTTCACGAAAGCCGAGATGCACGTCCACGTGCCGGCCGGCGCGATTCCGAAGGACGGCCCTTCGGCCGGCGTCACGATGGCGACGGCGATGGCGTCGGCGTTGACGGGGCGGCCGGTCCGCGGCGACATTGCGATGACCGGCGAGATCACCCTGTCGGGGCGCGTCCTGCCCATCGGCGGCGTCAAGGAGAAGGTGCTCGCGGCGCGCCGCCTCGGGATCCACGAGGTGATCGTGCCCAAGCAGAACGCGAAGAACATCAACGAAGACCTGACGCCGGAGCTGCGCGAGGGTCTCACCGTGCACCTGGTGTCCACCATCGACGAGGTCCTCGCGCTGGCGCTTCAGCCGGTGGCGTCGGACACCCGCCCCGCGAGAAAACCGCCGCGGCCCGTGGGACAGGTGGCCGCGACGGGGAATTGAGCACGGGTCTGCGTTGATCCGGGTTCTGCGTTGACCGTCGTCTATTCCCCCCGGTATCAGATCGATATCGGACCGCATGTCTTTCCTACACGGAAGTACGCACTCGTGCACGCCCGTCTCGTCGAAGACCGGGTGATCCGGCCTGGAGACTCCATCGCGCCCGAGCCCGCCAGCTGGAGCGACCTTGCCCTCGTCCACACCGCCGAATATCTCGCCGCGATGCGCCACGGCACGCTGTCGCCGCAAGACGCCGCGCAGCTCGAGCTGCCGTGGTCGGCGGAGATGGTCGAGAGGTTCAGGCTGATGGTGGGCGGGACGGTCAAGGCCGCGAGGCTCGCCTGCGGCCTCGACGAATTCAGGATTCTGAATTCAGCATTCGGAATTCACATCGGCGGTGGTCTGCACCACGCCTTTCCCAACCACGGCGAAGGGTTCTGCCCGTTCAATGATGTCGCCGTCGCCGCTCGTGTGCTGCAGGCGCGCGGACTCGAACGCATCGCCATCGTCGATCTCGACGTGCATCACGGTAACGGCACCGCCTTCACGTTCGAATCCGATCCGCGAGTCTTCACGTTCTCGATGCACCAGCAGCACAACTACCCGATGTTCAAGCCGCGCGGATCGCTCGATGTCGGGCTGCCCGACGGCGCGCGCGATGCGACCTACCTGCGCGAGCTCGAGCGCGCGCTGCCGGTCGTGATGGCGCACGCGCCGCAGTGCGTGTTCTATCTGGCGGGCGCGGATCCGTACGAGGACGACCAGCTTGGCGGATTGCGGCTGACCAAGGACGGCTTGCGCCGGCGCGATCGCGCGGTCATCGACGCCGTGCGCGGCGCCGGCGTTCCTCTGGTCGTCACGCTGGCCGGCGGCTACGCCCGCCGCGTCGAGGACACCGTCGCGATCCACGCCGCGACGATCGAGGAAGCGGCGCGCGCTCGCAGCGGGGTGGGTTAGAGTAGATGTCGTGAACACTCCCTGGCAGCGCGCCACCATCCAGGCGGCGGCAAGCTACATGCGCGAGCGCATCAGTCAGGGCGCGACCGATCCAAAAACGAAGGTGATTTACGAAGGGCTGCTCGAGGTGCTCGATCCGCCGCGCCGAGCGATCCGAATCCAGCGCGAGATGGCCGCGGCCGCCAAGGCGGCCGTGTTGGTGAAGGCGGCCGCCGAGCGACGGGCCGCCGACGAAAGGCGCCGACGGGAAGATCGCCGGAAATCCAACCTCGGCAATCCCACCGGCGTCGAGCGGCGAACCGGCGTCGACCGCCGCGCCGGCCGCGATCGTCGCGATCGCCACTGACCGTGGGGCGGGCATCACCGCTGCGCGTCAATCGAGTTTCAGGCGGCGCAGCAGGCTGACGAACCGCGGGTGGGCGCGGAGCGGATCAACCATCGGTTCGACCTTCAGGTAGACCATCAAGCCGGCACGCGCGTCAACGGCCGCCTCGAAACAGGTCATCGCTTCCTCGAGTTCGCCGAGCCCGGCCAGAACGTAGCCCAGGTCGGGGAGCGCGGCGCGCCCCTGCGCATGCCCGCGGATCTCGGACGCGACAGCCAGCGCCCGCGCCGTGTCGCCGCTGACCGCGTAGACGTTGCCCAGCACGGCCAGCATCACGCTTCGCCGGTCGGCCCCTTCGAGCAGCGGCTCCAGCTCGCCTCTCGCGTCGTCGAACCGGCCGAGCTGCGCGAACGACATCCCGAGATCGAAATGCGCCTGCCGAAACTGGCCGTCGATCTCGAGCGTGTGCCGCAGCTGCGCGACGGCTTCTTGGTACCGCCGGCTGAAGTGCAGAATCCGTCCGTACGCCGTGCCGATGATGAGCGACAGCGGATCCAGCTCGTACGCCCGCCTGATCTCCGCGATCGCCTCGTCGTGCCGGCCGATTGCGGTCAGCAGCAGCGCGTAGCGATGGTGAGCGGGCGCGTAGCCCGGATTGATGTCGCAGGCGCGCTTGAGCGAGGCTTCGGCGGCCGGCCAGTCCCAGTCGATGCGGAAGCGTACGAACCCGAGCGCGGAGTGCGCCTCGGCAAGCTGATCGTCGAGTCCGATCGCCGTCTCCGCGGCTTTTCTTGCCAGCGCGGTTGCGGCGTCGGGCGACTCCACGTACGCGCCCGCGCCCATCAACGTATAGCAATCCGCTAGGCCGGAGTAGGCGAGCGCGTAGCGGCCGTCCTCGGTAATCGCCGCTTCGAAATACTCGATCGCCCTCGCGAACCCTTCGTTCGTCCGCTTCGCGATCTGAAAGCGCCCGCGCATGTAGGCTTCGTACGCGCGAACGTTCTGCGTGTGCCGTTTCTGCAGCCGCCGGCGATCGTCGCGGGTCAGGCGAAGCCGAAGCTGCTCGGCGATCTCCTGCGCGAGTCCTTCCTGCATGGCGAGCACGTCGGCCGCCTCCCGCTGAAATTGTCCGCCCCACAAATGCGAGCCGTCGACCGCATCCACGAGCTCCCCGCGCATGACGATGCGATCGCCGATGCGCTGGAGTCGTCCGAGCAGCACGGCGCGGACCCCGAGCTCACGGCCCACCGTCTGCGCGTCCACGTGCCGTCCTTTGTACCGGAACACCGTGCTGCGCGCCATGACCTTCAGCTTCGGCAGCTGCGAGAGCGCGTCGATCACGCTTTCGGTGATCCCGTCGGCGAGGTAGTCGATCTCGGCGTCGGCGTCGGCGGTGGCGAGCGGGAGCACGGCGAGCGAGTCGAGCGCTTTCGCCGGTTTCCGCGTCAGGCGCGCGGCGGGCGCGGTCGCCTGCACCGACGAGTCGGTGTCGCGCTTGAGATTGTTCAGATCGATGACCACGTCGCGCGCCGTTTGGTACCGTCGCGCCGGTTCCTTCTCGAGCGTCTTTCTGACAATCCGCTCGAGCTCGAGCGGCGCGGCGTAGTTGAGCCGCGCGATCGAGTCTGGCTGTGCGTGCACGATGCGATCGAGCGTCTCGGTCGTGCTGGCGCCGGCGAATGGCAGCCGTGCCGTGAGGAGCTGATACAGGACGATGCCCGCGGAGAAAATGTCGGTGCGCGCGTCGACATCGCGGCCGAGCGCCTGCTCGGGGCTCATGTAGTGCACGGTGCCCAGGATCACGCCGGGGTCCGTCTGGAGTCGCGTCGCGTCGTGAGCGTTCTCGCCGCCGACCATCGTGGCCAGGCCGAAGTCGAGAATCTTGAGACGCCCACGGGGCGTTGCGACGAGATTCGCCGGCTTCAGATCGCGATGAACAACGTGATGCGCGTGGGCCTCGTCGAGCGCATCGAACAGCTGGAGCGCGAGGTCGACCACACCTGTCCATTCCAGCGGTCCCTGTTGCAGGCGCGCGCTCAGCGGTTCGCCTTCGACGAACTCCATCACGATGAACGCCACGCCGTCGGCTTCGCCGATCTCGAAAATCTGTGCGATATTGGGGTGGCTCACGGCCGATGCGAGCCGCGCCTCTTGAAGGAAACGCCGGCTGCGGCCGGCGCTCTCGTCATGGTCGGGCGATATGACTTTGATCGCCACACGGCGGCCGAGGTCGCTGTCCTCCGCCAGAAATACCCGGCCCATGCCGCCCGCGCCAAGGAGCGACAGCACGCGGTAGCGGCCGATATGCGCCGGATCCATCACATCATTGTGAGGGCATAGGCGGTTTTCAGATCGACGATCTCACCGCGCGCCAGCATCGCGCGCGCCTCAGCGACCGGAAGGGTCCGCGGCGTGATGTCTTCGTCCTCATCCGGCTTGTGCGGCGAGCCGGCCGGCGGCGGCCGCAGGTCGGAGACGCGGAAGAAGATCAGCTCTTCGTCGCAGAAACCGGGCGCCGGGTACAGGCCGCGAAGCCGCTCGAGACGATGTGGAACGAGGCCGATCTCCTCTTCACACTCGCGGCGCGCGGCGTCGTCCGCCGATTCCCCGTCGTTGAGGCGCCCCGCCGGGAACTCCCACGTGTCGCGATCGAGCGGCGCCCGGTAATGCTTGACGATCACCACGCGCCCGTCGTCCTGGACCGGGATCAGCACGACCGACGCGGCGTGCCGGACGATCTCGACCTCGTGCTCCCGGCCGTTCGGAAACCGGCGGCGTCCGACCTCGACGGAAAAGACCCGGCCCGCATAGACCATCGCCATGGCGAATACTGTATTTCAGATTTATGAATTCAGATTTAAGATTGGATTTTATTGGACTTAGTGGAATTGAGTGATTGATCTCAATCAATCTGCAATCAATCTGAAATCTGAACTCTGAAATCTGAATTTCACGTCTCGTGCAACGCAGGGTTGAACGTCTCGCGGAGTTCGTCGAGCACCTTCTGAAGATCGTCGGGCATCGCGCTCGTGAATTCCATCTTGCGTCCGTCTTCCGGGTGCGCGAAGACGAGGTGCGCGGCGTGGAGGAACGGCCGGTCGAGATGCCTGACCGCCCGGAGGTCCCCCGCGACGCGCCGGTGGACGCCGCCGTACAGCGCGTCGCCCACGACCGGGTGGCCGATGGCGCTCAGGTGGACGCGGATCTGGTGCGTGCGCCCCGTGTGGATCGCGACCTGCGTCATCGTCAGCATCCGCCCGAAGTGTTCCGCGCGCACGATGCGGGTGACCGCCGCGCGGGTCCGCCGCACGCGCGCCGACTCCGAGGACATCTTCTTCCGGTTGTTCGGGTCCCGCCCGATCGGTGCGTCGATCCGGCGTCCGGCCATCACCTCGCCCCAGACGAGCGCGAGGTATTCCTTCTCGACCTCACGCTCCGCGAACTGACGCGACAGCTCTTCGTGCGCCTTGTCGTGCTTGGCGACGACCATCAGCCCCGACGTTCCTTTGTCCAACCGGTGCACGATGCCCGGACGTTTCTCCCCGCCGATGCCGCTCAGATCGTCTACGTGGTGCAGCAGCGCGTTGACCAGCGTGCCGCCGGCATGCCCCGCTGCCGGGTGCACCACCATCCCCGCCGGCTTGTCGACGACGATGAGATCGCGATCCTGGTAGACGATGGGCAGCGGCAGGTCTTCGGGTTGGGGGGCCGCGTCGATCGGCGCCGGGACGTCGATCGCGATCTCCTCTCCTGTTTTGACCGGCTGGTTCGGCTTCGCGGCGCGGCCGGCGACGAGCACGCAGCCGTCTTTGATCAGCCGCTGGAGCTGCGAGCGCGACAGCACCAGGACGGCGGCGAGAAAGCGATCGAGCCGGAGGCCCTCGCTGTCGTCGGGAACGGTGATGGTTTGAATGGGCATGCGGTGCGGGCGGACATGCGGATCCGCCCCTGCGAGTCTATAGGGTCCGTCTCGCTGTGTCCGGTGAAGCTGCCCTGCAGTCCGGCAGGCGCCGACCCCTCGGCCGGCGCTAAGCGGCCTTCTTCGCGCGCTTCGGCTCGGGAGCGATCACCCGCGAGAGGTACACGAGCATGATGATCGCCAGCGGCGCGAGCACGATCGAGATGAACTGAGACGTCGAGAACATGCCCACGGTGCCGCGCTCGTCGCCGCGGAAGAACTCGATGATGAAGCGCGAGACGGCGTAGAGCAGCATGTACAGCCAGAACGTCCTCCCGTCGAACGGCTTGCCTTTCCGTTCCGTCATCAGCAGCGCCACCAGGATCAGCAGCTCGGCCCCTGCCTCGTAGAGCTGCGTCGGGTGCAGCGGCACGCCGAGCGGCGTGCCGACGTTGGCCGCGGCGAACGGATCGGTGAACGTGATCCCCCACGGCAGCTTCGTCGGCTTCCCGTAGCAGCAGCCCGCAAAGAGGCAGCCGAAGCGGCCGACGACGTGGCCGAGGGCGATGCCGGGCGCGAAGACGTCGGTGGTGGTCCAGAACGGCAGCCCGACTCTGCGGATGTAGATCAGCGCGACGGACACGGCGAGGATGAGGCCGCCGTAGAAGACGCCGCCGGAACGGGCGAGCGTCAGCAGCTCGCGCGGGTTGGCGGTGAAGGCGCGGAAATCGGTGATCAGCAGCAGCAACTTCGCGCCGATGAGCGCGCTGATGATGATGTAGATGCCGAGGTCGAGGAC
>JAYVYV010000132.1:0-12486 GCA_043783985.1 Acidobacteriota bacterium
GGAAATCTGCCTGAAGTAGCTGAACGCATTCTGATTGAACTGCTCCATGACCTGATCGTTCGAGAAGACGCGCAGGTCGGGGCGCAGCCGCGCGATCGCGGCGGCGGCGGAAGCGCCCGCGCCCGGCCGCGACGCCACCAGCACCATCTCCGCCACCCCGTCTGCCGGCATCCCCCGCGCGGCCGCCAGCCCCTCCATCGTCGTCGCGGCGGTGTAGTCGTCGGCCGCTTCGAACGCGAAGGCGCCGATGCCGACGACGCGGGCGGTGACGAGCGGAAGGGCGGAGGCCGATCCCGGATTGAAGAGGCGAAGCCGCAATTCCGATCCCGGCTCGAGGTGCAGCTCCGACGCGAGCCCGGTACTGACCACGAGCGGCGGCGGTTCGTGCGCGGCCGCCCCGGACGGGAGCGACGAGCCCTTGACGATGGTCCATACGCCTCCGGCCGTCGAGTCGGTCGTGCCGATGAGCGCGACGCGAACGCCCGCGCCGTTGCGATCGGCGCCGATGGCCTGGGCGGCATCGGTGCGAACGAGCGTGACGCGCTGCACATCGGGCAGCCGCGCAACCGCGTCCGCCAGAGACGTCGCGGCGGCGATCGGCGGCCGGTGCACCATCGAGCCCTGGGCGGCGACGATGCGGATGTCGAAGCCCGCGGTGTCGAGCAGATCGCGGAACGAGACGAGAAGGCCGCGCGACAGCAGCAGCATGTCGAGCAGCAGCGCGCCGATCACGGTCACGCCCACGACCGCCAGCACGGAGCGCGCCGGGCTGCGCGCGATCGTTCGCCAGGCAAGTCCCCAGGCGGTCATCGGCCGACGAGCGCCAGGACGTCGCGGCGAAGCAGGGCCCAGGAGCCCGCGAGCCCCGCGAGGATACCCAAGGGGACGGATACCGCAATCGACCGGAGCGCGATGGAGCGCGTCACGCGCACGAACACCATCGCCGTGTCGTAGCGCCACTGGAAGAACTGGTTCACGACGCCCTGGGTCGCGACGGCGAGCAGGATCCCGAACACTGCGCCGGCGACGGCAATCAGGAGACCCTCGACCAGGACTCCGAGCAGGATGGAGCGCTGCGAGACGCCGATGAGCCGGATGATGCCGATCGTTTCGCGGCGCTCTTCGGCGCGCATCACCATGAGGGCCAGCAGGAACGCGGTGCTGCCCAGGACCGTGACGATCGCCACGGCGACATGAAAGCGTTCGAGCACCGCGAACGGATCGGAGCCGTCCCGCGCGCGGACCGTGGGCCGCACGACTGTTCCCGGGGCGCGGGCGGCCAACGCGGAGGAGAACCGCGCCGCATCCTGTGGATTCGAGAGGCGGACGTTGATGGCGCCGATCGATTCCGCCGATGCCGGATTCGCGGGGTCGGCGGTCATGGCGAGCAGGTCCGTCAGATGCATGCGCGCCTCGATGCGCCGGGCCGTGAAGCGCATCGGATCGGGCGTCGGCTCGTACGTGCCGGCGACCCGGAAGACGCGCGGGCCGGCGCCGGCGGCGTCCAGCGCCAGCGTCAGCGTGTCGCCGGCGTGGAGACGCTCGCCCTCGGCCAGTTGTCGCGAAATGAGGATCGCCGGGAGATCGGCAGACGGCGCCGTGGTCGCGGGAACCGACAGCGCGATCAGGAAGGCTGTTGCGAAGCCCCACTTGCGGCCAGGACGGGTCACTTGCACGGTCGGTTATTCGCCAAACCTGGTCGTGCGACAATCGCGTGGGAGCAGCTCGATCCGGACATGTCAGCGATGGCGCTCTTCGAGAATCGCCTCGAGCTCGGCGAGCGCCTCGAGATCCTTGACGCGTCCCACGGCGCGCTTGACCTGAATCAGACGTTCGAGCGAAAGGCATCGGCATTCGATGCCGAACGCGGCGACGACTTCCGAATCGGGCAACAGCCTGTCGTAGGTCCCGCCATAGGTGAGTTCACCGAGCAGATCCAGATCGCCTCCGGTCGTTGTCAGCGTGAAGTTGAGGCCCCGTGAGATGGTGTGGACGTCCCACAAGAAGGGCAGACCCGGCGGCGCGCCGCGCAGGTACGGCTGAAGTGGGGCGACTGCAGCGACCATGCGCGCGATGTTCTCCGGCGTGCGCGCATAGAGCACGTCGATGTCGTAGGTCGCTCGAGCCGCTCCGTGCGCCGCCGCGGCGAGACCGCCGACGAGAATGAACTCCACGCCGCCGTCGGCGAGCGTTCGCAACAGCGCGGAGAAATCCGTGTTCATGGCTTCCGGCGCGCGGCTCCGCGTAATTCATGGACGAAAGCCATGAACGCCTGCAGTTTGCGAAGCCGGTCCTCCGGCGACAATTTCAGGTTTTCGCGGATCAGGGTGCGGTCGATATCCTTCTTGTACGCCTCGATCACCGGATCGGGATCGAGCGACACGTCGACGCCGAATTCCGGCCGTCCGCTCGTCATGGCTCTACTGTAGCATCGGGGGAAACCGGAGGGGTTCGATGAGACGTACGATTTTCGTGATGGTGCTGGCCGCGAGCGCGGCGACCTTCGTGGCGGCGCAGGGCGAGAAGCTCGATTACGCGATGCTCGGCCGCATCCGCGACGAGGGGCTGAACCGCTCGCAGGTGATGGACCACGTGTCGTGGCTGAGCGACGTCTACGGCCCGCGGCTCACCGGCTCGCCAGGCATCCAGCAGGCCAGCGAGTGGGCGATGAAGAAGTTCCGCGAGTGGGGGCTGGCCAACGCGCATCAGGAGCGCTGGAGCTTCGGCAAGGGCTGGTCGCTCGTGCGGTTCACGGCGCACCTCGTGGAGCCGCAGATCCAGCCGCTCATCGGCTTCCCGCAGGAGTGGTCGTCCGGCACCAGAGGCCCGGTCATCGCCGACGTCGTCCGCGTGCAGATCGCGACCGACGCGGATCTCGAGACGTATCGAGGCACGCTCGCCGGGAAGATCGTGCTCGCCCAGCCGGCGCGGCGCGTGCGGCTGCTCGAAGGGCCGATCATCCTGCGCATGACCGACACGAATCTCGCGGAAGCGGAAACGACGCCGGTGCCGCCGGCAGCGGGCGGGGGGAGAGGCACCCAGGCGGCGTTCCGGCGGAAGGTGTCGGAGTTCTACGCACGGGAAAAGGTGGTCGCGATCTTCGATCGCGGCGGCGACAGCGACACGGCCGCCGGCGGCAGCGATCTGTCGTGGCAGCAGCAGCGCCCCGACGGCGGAACGATCTTCCCGTCGGGCTCGAGCGCGCGCGACGACAAGGCCGGCACGGGCGTGCCGGTGATCGCGCTCGCGGTCGAACATTACAACCGCATGATCCGCGTCCTCGACAAGGGGGTGCCGGTGAAGGTCGAGCTGAACGTCGAGACGAAGTTCTACGACGAGAACACGCCGAACGGCTTCAACACGATCGCGGAGATTCCGGGCGCCGATCTCGCGTCGGAGGTCGTCCTGCTGGGCGCGCACCTCGACTCGCATCCGTACGCGACCGGCGCGACCGACAACGCGACCGGCAGCGGCGCGATGATGGAAGCGATGCGGATTTTGAAGGCGGTCGGCGCCAAGCCGCGGCGCACGATCCGGCTCGGCCTGTGGGGCGGGGAGGAGCAGGGGCTGCTCGGCTCGCGGGCCTACGTCCGCGAGCACATCGCCGGCGTCGAGACGATGACGCTGAAGCCGGAGCACGCGGCGCTGGCGGCGTATTTCAATTCGGACAACGGCACCGGGAAGGTCCGCGGCATCTGGCTGCAGAGCAACCTGGCGGCGCGGCCGATCTTCGAGGCCTGGATGGCGCCGCTCCACGATCTCGGCGTCACCACGATCGGGCCGCGTTCGGTGGAATCGACCGATCACGTGTCGTTCGACGATGCCGGCGTGCCGGCGTTCCAGTTCATGGTGGATCGGCTCGAGTACAACTCGCGCACGCACCATTCGAACATGGACACCTTCGATCGCGTGCAGCGCGACGACATGGTGCAGCAGGCCACGGTCATCGCGGTGTTCGCCTACAACGCGGCGATGCGCGACGAGAAGCTGCCTCGAAAGGCGTTACCCGCAGCCCGGAAGGGACGCGCGACGGAACAGTGAATTGGGTAATTGAGTAATCTGGTAATTGGGTAATTGAGTGGAGATTGGCATGGCTCCTGCCTCCAGGCAGTGCATGAGCCAGACTGCCGATGAACTGAAAAAGCGGACGATGCGTTTTGCGCTCGATGTTTGCGCGCTGATTCGAGATCTGCCGATGTTCGAGCCGGGGCCGACAGCGCAACGGCAGTTGGCACGGGCGGCAACTGGAGTTGCCTTCAACTATCGCGCGACCTGCCGTGCGCGATCCCATACCGAGTTCACGGCCCGCATGGGCGTCGTCGCCGAAGAAGCCGACGAGAGTCAGGGGTGGTTGGAGTTCGTCGAAGCCGCGGACCTACAGAAATCCGCCACTGTGACCCGCTTGATCGCCGAATCTGCGGAGCTGGCCGCCATCATGTCGGCCGCCCACGGAACCGCGCGTTACAACGAGCGGCAGAAGAAGCGGCGATGAGCAATCCTCAATCCTCAATCAATTACCCGATTACCCAATTACTCGATTATCCAATTTTGTCGCCAAAGGCGCGCTCCGGGTGCATCGTCGGCGCCAGCAGCGCGCCGAGTAGAAGAAAGCCGAGGGAGCCGGCGAAGGGGAGCTGCCAGTTGCCGGTCGCGTCGATGATGTAGCCGAACGCGATCGGCGAGAGGATCGCGGCGAGCGCCGAGCCGGTGTTCATCATCCCCGCGGCGGTGCCGGAAAATTTGCCGGCGATGTCCATCGGGATGGACCACATCGGCCCGATGACGATCTCGGCGAAGAAGAACGCCGCGCCGAGCGACACGATGATCGACACGAGATCGTGCGTGAGGAAGACCGGCACGAGGCAGACAAACGATCCGAGGAAGCCGATCATCACCACGTTGCGCCGCGCCTTCTGCAAATCGCCCGTGCGATGCAGAATGCGGTCGCTGATCACCCCGCCGAGATAGTCGCCGACGACCCCCGCGAAAAACACGGCGGACGTGAACAGCGCCGACTTCCTCAGGTCGAAGCGGTACTCGTGCAGGAAGTAGGACGGCAGCCACGTCAGGTACAGCCAGAGCGTCCAGCCGTAGCAGAAGTAGACGATGGTCACGGGAGCCATGCGTCTGATCAACGCGCCCCACGGCACGGCCGGCCGGGACACGGCCGCCGCGACTCCGTGATTGGGCAGGATTTCGAGCTCGGCGCGTGTGATGCCCGGATGCTCGGCCGGTGTGTCGCGGAAATACCAGGCCCACACGACCACCCACACGAGGCTGCAGCAGCCGAGCACGATGAACGACCCACGCCAGGAAATCAGGACGATCAGCCACGCGACGATCGGCGGCGTCACGGCGTTGCCCAGCCGCGCGAACGCGTGCGTCAGGCCCTGCGCGAAGCCGCGGCGGCCCACGGCGGTCCAGCTCTGCATCGCGCGCGTCGCGACCGGAAACGTCGCGCCTTCGCCGACCCCCACGAGCAGACGGCACAGGAACAGCGTCGTGAGGCCGCCGGCAAAGCCGGTGAGGATCGTCGCCGTCGCCCAGATCAGGCCGCACAGAAACAGCGTGCGCCGCGGGCCGAAGCGGTCGCCGATCCAGCCGCCGAAAATCTGGAAGATCAGATACGGATAGCCGAACGCGGACTGCAGGAAGCCGAGCTGGATGTTGGAGAGCTGCAGCTCCCGCTTGATCGAATCGGCGGCCGTCGAAATGTTCACGCGATCGACGTAGGTGATCAGGTACATCACGCACAGCAGACCCAGGACGACGGTGGTCGGCTTGGGCCGCTTGATGGAGGGCATGCGAGGAGCTATAGACTACATCAATGAAATTCAGACAACTGGCCGACACCGGCGTCTTCGTCTCCGAGCTGTGCCTCGGCGCGATGACCTTCGGCGGCAAGGGGCAGATGTGGGAAGTGATCGGCGGCCTCGATCAGGCCGCGTCCGAGGGCATCGTGCACCGCGCGCTCGACGCCGGCATCAATTTCATCGACACGGCCGACGTGTACTCCGCCGGCGAGTCGGAGACGATGGTCGGGAAGGCGATCGCGGGACGGCGGCAGTCTGTCGTGCTGGCGACGAAGGTGCGCGGCCGCATGGGGCCTGGCCCCAACCAGGTCGGCCTCTCTCGCCTCCACATCGTCAACAGCGTGGAGGCGAGCCTCAAGCGCCTCGGCACGGACTACATCGACCTGTACCAGATTCACCGCTTCGATCCGCTGACCAACATCGAGGACACGCTGCGCGCGCTCGACGACCTGGTGCGCGCGGGGAAGGTCCGCTACATCGGCTGCTCGAACCTGCCGGCGTGGTACCTGATGAAATCGCTGGCCGTCTCGCGCGAGCAGCGCCTCGAGCGCTTCAGGTGCACGCAGTCGTACTACTCGCTCGCCGGACGGGAGCTCGAGCGCGAGACCATTCCGCTGCTGAAGGATCAGGCGCTCGGGCTGCTGGTGTGGAGCCCGCTCGCCGGCGGTTTCCTGTCCGGCAAGTTCACGCGCGACGGCGGCGACGAATCGGCGCGCCGCGCGAAGTTCGATTTCCCGCCGGTGAACAAGGAGAAGGGGTTCACGATCCTCGACGTGCTGATCCCGATCGCCAAGGCGCACGGGGTCACCGTGCCGCAGATCGCGCTCGCCTGGATTCTGGCGAACGCGGCGGTGACGAGCGTGATCATCGGCGCGAGAAAGATCGCGCAGCTCGACGACAACCTGAAGGCCGTGGACGTGACGCTGACACCGGAGGACATGAAGGCGCTCGACGAGGTCAGCGGGCTGACGACCGAATACCCGGCGTGGATGGAGGTGCTCGGATCGGATCGGCGGCCGGGAGAGAGACGGTACTGAATTTAAGGATTTAAGGATTTAGGGATTTAAGGATTTAGGAATTAAGAATTGAGAATTCGTACACGCATCCAAATCACGATTCCGTATTGATGATTCCGCTGTCCGCTGGCGTCAGCAACGACTTCAACAACTGTGCGGGATGCACGGCGGTGACGCCGGTGAAGTGCGCGACCTGTTCGCGGCACGACGTGCCTGGCGCGACGAGCACCGCGCCGGGCGCCAGCGCACGCGCGGCCGGGAGCAGCTTCCGCTCGCCGATCTGCCGCGACACCTCGTAGTGCTCCTTCGCGTAGCCGAACGATCCCGCCATCCCGCAGCAGCCGGCATCGAGATCGACGACGACGCAGGAGGGGATGCGCGAGAGCAGGGCGCGGGTGGAGGGCAGCAGGCCCATCGCCTTCTGATGGCAGTGGCCGTGCAGCAGCACGGTGGCCGGGCCGGCCTTCAAGTCGATCGCAACCCGCCCCGCCGTCCATTCCTGCTCGACGAAATCCTCGAACAGCACGCACGCGTCCGCCACGATCCGCGCCTTGCGCTGCGCCTCGCCGCGCAGCAGCGCCGGCGCGTCCTCGCGGACGGCCGACAGGCAGCTCGGCTCGAGGAAGAGGATCGGCTCGCCGCGCGAGGCGGCGTCGAACAGGGCGTCGGCGTTCACCCGCGCCGCGGTCCGCGCCTCGTCCAGCAACCCTTGCGAGATCAGCGGACGGCCGCAGCAGCGGTGCGCCGCCAGGCGCACGCTGACGCCGGCCGCTTCGAGCACTTCCGAAGCCGCCATGCCGACGGCGGGGTGGTGGTAGTTGGTGAACGTGTCGGCGAACAGCATTGCGGATCGTGGATTGCGGATTGCGGATTGGATTGTGGAGTGCGGACTCGAGTCGCGCCGCGCGAACTGGCGCACGAAGGTGTCGCGCCTGAAGGCGGGCGGTGTACGGCGGCGATCGATGCCAAGCAGCCGCTCGTTCATCCAGCGGCCGATGCCGCTCCCCGCCACGGCGTTCGCCAGCGGGGCGACGCGGCTGGCCCATTCTGAAATCGCGCGGACATGTCCGATCGCGCGCGTGCGCAGCGGCATTCCGTGCCGCTGCCAGTAGCCGGCGAGAAACTCGCTCTTGAACCGCGCGACGTCGACGCCGACGGGGCATTCGGCCTTGCACGCGCGGCACTCGAGGCACAGATCCAGCACGTCGTGCACGTCGTGATCGCCGAGCCCGACCTCGCCCAGCCGGCCGGCCATCGCCAGCCGCAGCGTGTTCGCCCTCCCGCGCGTGGAATGCTTCTCCTCCCGCGTCGCCATGTACGACGGGCACATCGTCCCCTCGAGCGTCTTGCGGCAGGCGCCGAGGCCGCTGCACATCTCGACCGCGCGCCCCATGCCGCCATGCTCCGAGTAGTCGAAGAAGGTGATCGGATCGGGCGTCTGATAGCCGGCGCCGTAACGCAGGTTCGACGTCATCGACGGCGAGTCGACGATCTTGCCTGGGTTGAACAGGCCTGCCGGATCGAACGCGCGTTTGACGGCGCGGAACGCGTCGTAGAGCACCGGGCCGAACATCTTTTCGGTGAACGCGCCGCGGACCAGGCCGTCGCCGTGTTCGCCGGAGAGGGCGCCGCCGAACTCGAGGACGAGATCGGCGATCGCGTTGGCGATGGCTTCGAACGTCTCGATCCCCTGGGCGGTCTTGAGGTCGACCACCGGCCGCACGTGCAGACAGCCGACCGACGCGTGCGCGTAGACGCCGGCGACCGTGCCGTGGTCGCGCACGATCCGCAGGAACCGCTCGATGTAGTCACGCAGTTTCTCGGGCGCGACCGCGGTGTCCTCGACGAACGACAGCGATTTGCCGTCGCCCTTCATCGCCATCGACAGGCCGAGCGAGGCTTCGCGGAAGCTCCAGATGCGCGCCTGATCCGCCGGCGCGATCGCGCGCCGCCACCGGCAACGGTATCCGGATGCCGCGAGCTCGCGCTCCAGCATCTCGATGCGCGGCGGCAGATCCTCCGGACGGTCGCCGTAGAACTCCACGCAGAGCAGCGCGCCCGGCTCGGTTTGCAGGATGCTCCGCCGCAGCGCGTCCAGCACGGGGCTCTCTTTCGCGTGGTCGAGGATGAACCGATCCATCACTTCGACCGCCGACGGCCCGTGCCGCAGGACGAGGGGCGTGGCCGCGAGCGCGTCGAACAGCTCCTCGAACTCGATCGTCAGCACGGCCTTGGCCGCCGGGAGCGGGACCAGATTGATCTTCGCCGCGACCACCAGGCCGAGCGTGCCTTCGGAGCCGACGATCAGCTTCGCGAGGTTGAACGGCTTCGCGGGATCGACGAACGCGTCGAGGTTGTAGCCGCCGACCCGCCGCAGGATTTTTGGAAAGCGGCGCTCGATCTCGTCGCGCTGCGACGCCGCAAGCTCCCGAACCGTGCGATAGCAGGCCGCCTCCAGCGTGGCGCCCGCGCACGCGGCGTCGAGCGCCGGGGCATCGAGCGGCCGGAAATGCGCGACCGATCCGTCCGACAGGACCACGTGCTGCTCGAGGACATGATCGATCGTCTTGCCGTACACCACCGAGCGCGCGCCGCTCGAGTTGTTCGCCATCATGCCGCCGACTGTCGCGCGGCTGGCCGTGGAGATGTCGGGCGCGAAGCGGAGGCCGTTCGGCTTCAGCTGCGCGTTCAGATCGTCGAGCACCACGCCCGGCTCGATCCGGGCCCAGCGCTCCGCGACGTTTACCTTGAGGATGCGATTGAGATACTTCGACGTGTCGAGCTGAAGGCCCGCCCCGATCGCCTGCCCGGCTTGCGACGTACCGCCGCCGCGCGCGGTGATCGACACCCGGTGCCGCGCCGCGATCTCCACGGCGCGCACGACATCGTCGCGCGTCCGCGGAACGACGACGCCGAGCGGTTCAATCTGGTAGACGCTGGCGTCGGTGGAGTAGAGCGCGCGCGAGACGGCGTCGAACCGTACCTCGCCTTCGATCCGCTGTTCGAGCTCGATTCGAAGGGTATCGTTCACGTGGAAGGCATGTGTGAAAACGGATGACACGGACAGACACGATGGCACTGAGGCGCCTGGCGCTTCACGTCACACTCGGATGTCGCGTTTGCACCGTTTCCTCGACGGCGATCTGGTAAACCGTGATCGCGTGGTTCATTTAAGCACACCTGCGCCGACACTTCTCGAGTTCGCGGCGGTTTTTCGTGTCTTCGGGCTGGCATTCGAGTTGCGGAACGCTTCAGTGCCCCCGATCGGAGAGATGCTGTGGCCACCAGAGTAAATATCGCCGCGGCCGACGACGTCTACGAACTGCCGCCGGTCGACAGTGCCGACGCGATTCCCGACGCGTGGCAGAACCCGGCGACCTACACGCTGGAAATGACCGTCCGCTGCCCGCATTGCGAGGAGCGGATCAACGCGATCCGGATCGTCGGCCTGTCGCGTTCGCAGGTGGCGTTCACCTCCACGCTGCCGCGCAAAGGCCGCGTGGCGGTGTGTCCGGAGTGCGATGCGATCCTGCCTGTGGAGTTGTCGGGGCTGCTCTGAGCGGTTCGACGATCCACCACGAAGGACACGACTCTTCTTCGCGTGCTTCGTGCCGACCGGGCGTTTCGTGCGCTTCGTGGTCGAGCGACGGTGTCCTTCGATCGCGCTCGCGAATTATTTCGTGGGCCGGAGTATGACGTAGGTCGGGAGCCCGGCGGCGTTGAACCGCTGCATAAGCGTTTTCGCCGGCGGCTGGTCGGGGTCTTCCGCCTGGTACTTGATCTTCACGTAACCGGACAGCGCCTTCTGGACGTCCGCATTCTCCAGCGTCGTCTTGTCCATGGTCAGGCAGTTCTTGCACCACGTGGCCCACATGTCGATGAGCACCGGCTTCTGCTCGCGCTGCGCGAGGTCGAGCCCTTCAGCGAGCGACGCATGCCAGCCGGCCTTCAGCTGCGCCTGCACGCTCGAGGACACGGCCGCCGGATCGACCCAGCGGTTCGCGAAGATCGAGTAGGCCTCGTAGCCGTAGTAGGCGGCCGACGCGAGGATGAAGACGCCGAATGCCTGTTTGACGCGCACCATCCACATGCCCGGCTTGGGCAGCGAAGCGAGTCCCGCGCCGGCGATCGGCCACGGAATCGCCATCCCGAGCCCCAGGCAGAACGGCAGCGCGAGCGCGACCTTCGTCCCGGTTGCGTAGAGGTTGCTCGAGAACAGCACGACCTGGATGACCACCGGCGCGACGCACGCCCCGGCGAGCAGCGCGGCGACCGCGCCCATGCTGAACGCGAGCGCGAAAGAGCCGCGATTCGATCCCATGCCGAGGTTCCCGGAGTACTTCGAGAAGTCGATCTCCAGCACGTCGAACATGGCCAGGGCGAGGACGACGAACAGGATCGCGATGCCGAGGTTGAACCAGGGCGACGAGTTGATCGTGCCGAAGGTGCCGGCGGTGAGGATGACGACCAGGCCGATCGCGCCGTAGACCAAGGCCATGGCGGCGCCGTACGCGGAGCCGAGCAGGAACCCGCGGCTGCGCGACCCGGCCTGCGCGCCGGCGCCGATGATCGCGAGGTTGATCGGGATCATCGGCAGGACGCATGGCGTCAGATTCAGCGCGAGCCCGCCGACGAGCACCAGCAGCAGGATCATGATCGGTCCGCGCCCTTCGAACATTCCCCGTTCCTTCACGCCGTTTTCCGCGTTGTGCACGAAGCGCAGGAACTCGTCGGCATTGAGGTACCCGCCGTTCATGCCGAGGGTCGTGAAGCCGTCGAGTTTCGCGATGCCGTCGCCGGATGCTCGAGGCGCCGCCGGCGCGCGCGGCGCGGCCGCCGCCGCACCCGGCGCTTCGCCCTTCCCGAACGCGATCCTCTCGAAGGTGGGATTGCTCACGCCGGCGATGATCGTCCCCGCGGGGACGATGGAGAGCGTCCACTGGGCGTCGGCGGTGGACGGGGCGTAGCAGAGGTTCGCGTCGCATGCCTGGTACCGCAGGTGCAGCGGCACGACGAGCTTGCCCTCCGGAACACCCTTCGGGAGCGCCAGCTGCACGCCGATGACGAACGTCTGCTCGAACACCGCCAGCGGCTGATCCTGCCCCGCCTGTTTGAGATCCGTGGACGGCGGGAACACGATTTCCTTCACCTTCACACCGGTCGGGGCGTCGATGGTCAGCTCCGTGGGAATCAACAGCGGATCGCGCGGCTTGTTGGACTGGGTGTGCAGCCCTTCGGGCAACGACACGCGGAGGGCCACCCGCGCGGTGACGCCGCGATCGGGATAACCCGACCGCTCCACGAGCGGAGTGACATCAGCTTTGGGACGGCGAATCTGGGCACGGACAGGCGTTGCTTCAATACAGAGCACACACAGGACACAGAGGAAAAACGCAATCCGTACAGGTCTTTCCCTTTGTGTCCGTGACGTCCCTGGTGTCGAAGGGTTCGTGATCACAACTGTTTCAACGGAATCGCGCCCGGCGGCAACGGCAGCGCAGTCGGATCGACGTTGCCTTTGACCGGCGGCAGATCCTGATACATGAAGTCCCATTTCCACCGTTCGGACGGATTGGATGCCTGCAGCCAGTGCCGCGCTTCGAGCGGCCTGTTGAACGCGAGCGTCGTCAAACCCTGGAGCTCGGTCACCGTCGAGA
>JAYVYV010000133.1:0-12420 GCA_043783985.1 Acidobacteriota bacterium
TTGCCACGGTGTCTGACACCGTCGGATGGTGTGTGACGCCGAAACGGACGTTGTCGCTGACGGTCAGGTGCGGGAACAGGGTCGGCTCTTGGAAGACCAGACCGATGCGGCGGGTCTGGGGTTCCCGCCAGATCTGCCGCGCGGTGTCGCACCAGACATCGCCGGCGAAGTGGATGGTGCCGGCGTCCGGGCGCGCGAGGCCGGCGATCTGCCGCAGGATCGTCGTCTTGCCCGCGCCCGACGGCCCGAACAGCACGAGCACCGCGCCGGGACGCAGCTCGACGTCGAGCGCCGCGGCGATCGCGAACCCGCCCGGGAAGCGCTGCTCGACCGCGAAGCTCAGTGTCGCGGCTTCAGCCATACCGACCGCTGCATCGAATAGGTGGACGCGAGAATGACGAACGACACCATCAGCAGCAGCGCAGACGTCCGCGACGCCGCCGCGTAGTCGAGCGACTGCACCGAATCGTAAATCGAGATCGACACGGTCCTCGTCACGCCGGGCAGGTTGCCGCCGACCATCAGCACGACGCCGAACTCACCCAGCGTGTGCGCGAAGCTCAGGACGATGCCGGTGACAAGACCGCGAATGGAGAGCGGCATCACCACCCGGCGAAACGTGCCGAGCCGCGACACGCCGAGCGACCACGAGGCCTCGAGCAATCGCCGATCGACCGACGCGAACTCCGCCGCGAACGGCTGCACCGCGAACGGCAGCGAGTAGAGCACCGACGCAATCAGCAATCCCTCGAAGGTGAACGGCAGCCCGTGCCCGAACACGCGCGCGTAGGCGCGGCCGACCGGACTCAGCGGGCCGATACCGACGAGCACGTAGAACCCGAGCACCGTCGGCGGCAGCACCAGCGGCAGCGCGACGACCGCTTCGACCAGGAACTTCCACCGCTTCGGCGAGAACACGATCCAGTAGGCGAGCGGGATCCCGATCGCCAGCAGCACCAGCGTGGTGGCCGCGGCAAGCCGGACGCTGAGCCAGATCGCGACCCAGTCCACGTGCGTTCTCAGCGATCCGGGGGCGCGAAGCCGTACTGCTTGAGGATCGCCTGTCCGTCGGCGCTCAGCAGGAACCCGCGGAAGGCGCGCGCGGCGTCGAGGTCGGCCGCGCCCTTGAGGATCACGCCGCCCTGCTCGAGCCGCGGGTAGGCGCTGACCGGAATCTGATACATCCGCCCCTTGCCCTTGACGTTTGGCGCCAGCGCGAGCGACAGCGCGACGATCCCGACGTCCGCCGCGCCGCTCTGGACGAACTGCATGGTCTGCGCGATATTCTCGCCGACCACCAGCTTCGGCTCGACCCGATCGTAGACTCCGGCCGACTGCATCGCCGCGATCGCGGCTCGGCCATACGGCGCGTGCTCCGGGTTTGCCACCGCGACATGCGCGACCGACGCCTGCGCCAGCGCCTGGAGCCCTTCGCGCTCGACGTCGAGGGGCGACGAGGACGGCGCCCAGACGACGATGCGGCCGATCGCGTAGGTGAATTCGCTCTGCGGCACAGTCAGGCCGCGCGCCGCGAGCTGGTTGGGATACGCGACGTCCGCCGACAGGAACATGTCGAACGGCGCCTGGTTGAGCAGCTGGGCGTAGAACGTGCCGGACGATCCGTACGACACGCTGACGTCGACGTCGTGCGAGTCGCCAAAGCGCTTGATCAGATCGCCGAACGCGGCGTTCAGATCGGCGGCGGCGGCGAGACGCACCCGGCCGCGCCTGGCGGGCGTCTCGGCGGGGCGCGCGCAGGCCGCGGCGCCCAGGATGACGAGCAGCGGGACGAATAGCAGCAGGCGTCTGGCAGACACAGTTGTTGAACAGTTTAATATGATTTAAGCTGACTCGCTAAACGGTATCGGGTCTTGACACCATGACACTGCTCACGGTCAGACAGGCGGCGGGGCGGCTCGGCGTCGGCTATTCGACGCTCAAACACTGGATCTACGAGGGGCGGGTGCGCACCCGCGTCACCAGCGGCGGCCACCACCGCATCGCCGACGCCGAGGTGGATCGTCTCCTCGCCCCGGCGGCCGCGTCGAGCGCCCGCGGCGCCGCCGCCGAGCGCACCGGCCTCATCGTCTCCATCAGCGGGCGCAACCAGCTGCGCGGGTACGTGGACGAGGTCCGCGTCGACGGGCTGCTCGCGCAGGTGCGCCTGCGCATCGGCGACCAGACGCTGACGGCCATCATCACGCGCGACGCCGTCGAGGAGCTGAAGCTGCGGCGCGGCGACGACGCGCTGGCGATCGTGAAGTCGACCGAAGTGATGATCGCTCGCGAGGCGGGCCCCGCCCTGCACGCCGCTGCACCGCGGAGACCGCCAGGCCGCCCACGCGGCCGCCCCCGGCGTTGACACACGAATTCGCGATCGCATAATCTGGCGGTTCGATGTTCCCGGTTCACCATCACGCGCGCCCCCATTTCCACCACGGCCACGGGCCGGCGGGAGCGGCGTGATCTAGTCGGACCGGACCCAGTACCAAGGACTCAGGACCAAGGACCACGAAGCCCCGCCCGACACGGCGGGGTTTTTTATTTATGGACTACTCGAAACTCGACGGGCTGATTCCAGCCGTCATCCAGGACGCGGAAACCGCGGAGGTCCTGATGGTCGGCTTCATGAACGAGGTGGCGCTGGCGGAGACGCGCCGCACCGGCTTCGCCACCTTCTTCAGCCGCACCCGCAACAAACTCTGGATGAAGGGCGAGACCTCCGGCAACACGCTCGAGGTCCTCGAGCTCCTCGTGGACTGCGACGACGACACGGTGCTGCTGAAAGTGAAGCGCCTGGGCGACGGCAACGTCTGCCACACCGGCGCCCGAACCTGTTTTCGAACGCTGGATCAACACGAGGGACGCAAAGGACACGACGTTTAGACCTTCGTGGCGCCATGGTGTCCTTGTGTTGAATCAGCGGTGAAACAATGAAACTGAAACTCGGCATCCCGAAAGGCTCGCTCCAGGACGCGACCGTCCAGCTCTTCGCGCGCGCCGGCTTCAACATCTACGTGAGCGCACGCTCCTACTTCCCGTCGATCGACGACCCGGAGATCGAGTGCATGCTGATCCGCGCGCAGGAAATGGCGCGCTACGTGTCCGACGGCGTCCTCGACGCAGGCCTCACCGGCCAGGACTGGATCGCCGAGCACGAGGCGGGCGACGGCCGGACCGGCGTCCTGACCAGCATCGCGGATCTGATCTACGCCAAGCAGAGCTTCGGCAAGGTGAAGTGGGTCCTGGCCGCTCCGGAAGACTCGCCGTTCCGCTCGGCGCAGGATCTCGAGGGCAAGACGATCGCCACCGAGCTGGTCCGCGCGACCCGCGCCTACTTCGCGAAGCAGCAGGTGAACGTCAAGGTCGAGTTCTCGTGGGGGGCGACCGAAGTGAAGCCGCCGACGCTGGCCGACGCGATCGTCGAGGTCACCGAGACCGGCTCCTCGCTGCGCGCGAACCGCTTGCGGATCCTCGACGTGGTGATGGAGTCGAATACGCAGCTCATCGCCAACCACACCGTGCTCGCCGATCCGGCGAAGCGCACCAAGCTCGAGAACATCGCGCTCCTGCTGAAGGCGGCCATCGAAGCGCAGGGACGCGTCGGGCTGATGCTCAACGTCCGCCGCGCGGATCTGCCCGGCGTCCTCGGCCTGCTGCCGGCGCTGCAGCGCCCCACCATCTCGGCGCTGAGCGACGACGACTGGGCTGCGGTGAATACGATCATCGAAGAGCGGACCGTGCGGGATCTGATCCCGAAGCTCAAGGCCGCGGGCGCGCAGGGGATCGTCGAGTACCCCTTGAACAAGATCGTCTTGTGAAGATCATCGCCGGCACCAATCGCGCCGCGATCGCACGCCTGCTCGCGCCGGCGGGCGACCACGACCCCGCATTCGAGCGGCGCGTGCAGAAGATCGTCGACCAGGTGCGGACCGGCGGCGATCGCGCCCTGGCGGAGTTCGCCAGGCGCTTCGACCGCGTGTCGGGACCGATCGAGGTGACCGCGAAGGAAATGCGCGAGGGCGCCGCGCGCGTCGACCCCGCCGTGCGGCGCGCGATCAAGAAGGTCGCCGCCAACATCGCGGCGATCGCGTACCGCCAGATCCCGAAGCATTTCGACGTCGAGATCGCCGCGGGCGTCTCGGTCGAGCAGCGGATCGAGCCGCTCGCGCGCGTCGGCTGCTACGTGCCTGGCGGACGCTTTCCGCTTCCCTCCTCGCTGCTGATGACCGCCGTGCCGGCCCGCGTCGCCGGTGTCCCGGACATCATCGTCGTCTGTCCCCGGCCGGAGCCGGCGGTGATGGCGGCGGCGCTCGAGGCGGGGGTGACCCGGCTGTTTCGCATCGGCGGCGCGCACGCGGTGGCGGCGCTCGCCTTCGGCACGAAGATCGTGCCGCGCGTGGACAAGATCGTCGGGCCGGGCAATCGCTTCGTCGCGGCCGCCAAGGCCCTCGTCGCACGGCATTGCGCCATCGACTTCTTCGCCGGTCCGACCGAGATCGTGGTCGTCGCCGGCGCCGGCCAGCCGGCGTGGATTGCCGCGGACCTCATCGCGCAGGCGGAACACGACCCGGACGCGCGCGCGATCTTCATCACCTGGAGCCCGCTGCTCGCCGACCGCGTGGCGAAGGCGATCGACGCCGTCCTCTCGGAGCGGAGCCCGGGGCGCGCCATCGTGCGGCAGTCGCTCGGCGCCAACGGCGCGGTGATCGTGACGCGTACCGCGAACGAGGCGATGGCGCTGGCGAACCGCTTCGCGCCGGAACACCTCGTCGTCGATCGCGAGGCGCTGACCAGACGTCCGCTGACCGCGGGCGCCGTGTTCGTCGGTCCGTACACGGCGCAGGCGGCCGGCGACTACGCGACCGGATCCAACCACGTGCTGCCGACGTCGGGCGCGGCGCGCTTCCGCGGCGGACTCTCGGCCGCCGATTTCGTGCGGGTGATGTCGGTGCAGCGGATCACGCGCGGCGGCCTCGCGCGCCTCGCGCCGACGATTCTCCCGCTGGCGCGCGCGGAAGGGCTCGAGGCACACGCCGAATCGATCGAGGTCCGGCTGAAGTAGTCGTTGGTCATGAGCATGAGCCACTACCAGAAACCTCCGGAACTGTACGACGGGCTGCGGCTCCATCAGAACGAGAACACGGGCGGCTGCTCGCCACGCGTCATCGCGGCGCTCGCGCGCCTGCGGCCCGAGCAGATCGGCTTCTACCCCGCGTACGCCTCCGCGACCGCCGCGGTCGCGACATATCTCGGCGTCTCGACTGACGCGATCACCCTCGTCAACGGGCTCGACGAAGGGATCATGGCGCTCTCGGTCGCGTTTCTCCGCGCGGCGATTGGCGGGCCGGCGCTCGAGGCGATCGTCCCCGAGCCCGCGTTCGAGATCTTCCGCTTCGACACCGCGGTCGCCGGCGGCCGGCTCGTGCAGGTGATGCCGCACGCGGATTTCAGCTTTCCGCTCGACGAGGTGCTGGCGGCGATCACGCCGGATACGCGCGTCGTGTTCGTCACCAATCCGAACAACCCGACGGGCGTGGACGTCGCGCCCGGAGCCATCCGGGCGATCGCGCGCGCGATTCCCGAGGGCGCGGTGGTCTTCGTCGACGAAGCCTACGCCGAATTCGCAGGGGTCAGCTTCATTCCCGAGCTCGACGCCTTCCCGAACGTCGTGGTCGGGCGGACGTTCTCGAAGGCGTTCGGTCTCGCGGGCCTGCGCATCGGCTGCCTGGTCGGCTCCCCCGCGACGCTCGATGGCGTTCGGCGCGCCGTCCCCGTGTACAGCGTGAACGTCGCTGCCGCGGTCGCGATTGTCGCGGCCCTCGACGATCGCGATCACCTGGACCACTACCTGCGCCAGGTCGCCGAATCCAAGGCGCTGCTCTACGCGGCGTGCGACCGACTCGGCCTCGCCTACGTGGAAAGCCGATCGAACTTCGTTCTGGTCCGTGCGGGCGACCGCACGGACGCGCTGGTCACCGGCGCGTTCGCGAAAGGGATCTACCTGCGCGATCGCTCCACGGAGCCGGGCTGCGCCGGGTCCCTCCGCATCGCGACCGGTGTCGTCGAGCACACGCAGCGCGCCATCGCGGTCATGGAAGAAATCCTGTGCGCCGCGCGCTGATCGATCGGCAGACCACGGAGACACAGATCAGGCTGGCGATCGCGCTGGAGGGCACGGGCCGGTACCGCGTGCGAACCGGCATCCGGTTCCTCGATCACATGCTGGAGCTGTTCGCGCGGCACGGCGCGTTCAACCTGGCGATCGACGCCCGCGGCGACCTGGACGTCGATCAGCATCACACCGTCGAAGATCTGGGCATCGCGCTCGGCGAAGCGGTGTCGAAGGCGCTCGGCAGCCGGAAGGGGATCAACCGCGCGGGCTACTTCGTCATGCCGATGGACGAAACGCTGGCGGTCGCCGCGATCGATCTCGGCGGGCGGCCGCACGCGGTGGTCGACCTGCAGGTGAAGGCGCTGCGCGTCGGCGATCTGCAAACCGAGCTCGTGCACGATTTCTTCGAGGGGTTCGCGATCGGCGCGCGGGCCAACGTTCACGTGAAGGTGCTCTACGGCCGCTCGAGCCATCACAAGATCGAAGCGGTCTTCAAGGCGTTCGCGCGCGCGCTGCGCGTCGCATGCGCCAGGGATCGGCGTCTCGCCCGGATGCTGCCGAGCACCAAAGGCCTGCTGTGATCGCGCTGATCGACTACAAGGCCGGCAACCTGACGTCGGTCAAAAAGGCGCTGGCGACGATCGGCGCGGACGTGTTCGTGCCCTCCGCGCCGGCGGATCTCGCGGACGTGTCCGGCATCATCGTCCCCGGCGTCGGGCACTTCGGCGCGACCCGCGCGCTCGATCACGCGTGGATCGACGCGATCCTGGCCCGCGTCGGCGAAGGGCGGCCGCTGTTCGGCATCTGCCTCGGGATGCAATGGCTGTTCGAAGGCAGCGAGGAGGCGCCGGAGCTGGCCGGCCTCGGCCTGCTCTCGGGGCGCTGCTATCGGCTGGCCGGCCGGCCGCAATCCACGGTCCACGACCCACACTCCACAATCCACGATCCACAATCCGCAACCCAGAATCCCCAACCCGTCAAGGTGCCGCACGTCGGCTGGAACAGCCTCGCGATTCAGCGTGAGGGCGGTCTCCTCGATCAGGTGACGGACGGATCGCAGGTGTACTTCACGCACAGTTACGTGGCGCCGGTCACGGGCGACACCCGCGCCGTCACGGAGCACGGCGAGGCCTTCGCCGCGGCCGTCCAGCGCGGGCACATCGGGGGCGTGCAGTTTCATCCCGAGAAGTCGGGAGAGGTCGGCCTGCGCATCCTGCGCAATTTCGTGGAGCTTGCGGGCTAGTGCTGTCGAAACGCATCATCGCGTGCCTCGACGTCCGCGACGGCCAGGTCGTCAAAGGCGTCAACTTCGGCGGCCTCCGGTCGGCCGGCGACCCCGCCGAGCTCGCGCGCCGCTACAACGCGGACGGGATTGACGAGCTCGTGATTCTCGACATCACCGCGACCCTCGAAGCACGCCGCGCGCTCGCCGACACGATCGCGCGCGTCGCGCGCGAGCTGTTCATCCCGCTGGCGGTCGGCGGCGGCATGCGCACCGAAGCCGACGCGGCGGCAGCCGTCGAGGCGGGCGCCGACAAGGTCAGCTTGAACACGGCGGCCATCGCCGATCCCGGGCTCATCACGCGCATCGCCGATCGCTATGGGAGCCAGGCGGTGGTGGTCGCCATCGACGCGAAACGCGCAGCACCTGGCGTCGATCGATTTTCCGTGTTCGCCCGGAGCGGGCAGGCCGACGCCGGACGCGAGGCGGTCGAGTGGGCGCGCGAGGCGGAGTCGCGCGGCGCCGGCGAAATCCTGCTGACCTCCATCGATCGCGACGGCACGAAGGCCGGGTTCGACTGCACGCTGACCGCCGCGGTCTCCTCCGCCGTGTCGATTCCGGTGATCGCGTCGGGAGGCGCCGGCGGCCTCGACGACTTCGTGGAGGTGTTCACCGCCGGCCGTGCCGACGCCGCGCTCGCCGCATCCATCTTTCACTACGCCGAAACCAGCGTCCGCGGGCTCAAGATGCACCTTCGCGATCACGGCATCCCGGTGCGACTGTAACGCGAGGTTCTCGAGGTTCTCGAGGTGCTCAGGGTGCTCGGGGTTTCGCGGGGTGCTCGAGGTGCTCGGGGTTCTCAGGGTTCGTGACTGATCTCTATGCTGATTCCTTCCATCGATCTTCAGAGCGGCGCCGTCGTGCAGCTGGTGCAGGGCGAGCAACTGGCGATCAAAGACGACGACGTGTTCCGGTGGGTGCGGCGCTTCGAAAGATTTCCCAAGGTGCAGGTGATCGATCTCGACGCGGCGATGGGCCGCGGCGACAACCTCGCGCTGGTGCGGCAGATCGCCGGGGCCCTGTCCTGCCGCGTCGGGGGCGGCATCCGCACGATCGAGCGCGCGCGCGACGTGCTCGCCGCCGGCGCGCAGCAGATTATCGCCGGCTCGTCGCTGTTCCGGAACGGCGCGCCCGATCTCGCATTCGCGCAGACGCTGCGCGACGGCATCGGCCGCGACCGTGTCATCGCCGCCGTCGACAGCCGCGGCGGCCACGTCGTCATCCACGGGTGGAAGACCACGCTCCCGCTGACCGCCGTCGAAGCCGTCCGCGCGCTGGAGCCGTACTGCGACGAGTTCCTCTACACGCACGTCGACACCGAGGGATTGATGGGCGGCACCAGCATGGACGCGATCCGGGCCGTGCGCGACGCCACGACCCGCCGGGTGACGGCGGCCGGCGGCATCACCACGCAGAAGGAGATCGACGACCTCCACGCCCTCGGCGTCGACAGCGTCGTGGGGATGGCGATCTACACGGGCACCTTGAATCTTGAACCTTGAGAACGTTTTGCCTCCTTTCCCCGTCCAACCCTCCATGCGCACCCTTGCAGCCGCCTTCGCTGTTCTTGCGTTCGCCGCGCCGGCTCACGCGGAGCGGGGCGTCTTTGACCAGACCGAACACGTCACCCGGACGATCGCGTTGGAGCCCGGGGGCACCCTGCGTCTCAAGAACTTCTCCGGACGCGTGACCATTACCGGGACGGATCGGCCCGAGGTGGTCATCGACGCGGTCCGCCGCGCGCCGCAGTCCCGGCTGGACCGGATCAAGCTCGACATCCGCACGTCCGGCTCGAGCGTCGTCGTCGACGCCAACCAGCGCGACCACTCCTGGTGGGAATTCGCGAGCGTCAACAACGTGGTCGAGACAGACTTCGACATCAAAGTCCCGCGCCGCACGCAGCTCGACCTGTCCGTGTTCAGCTCCCCGGTCAGCGTGACGGGTGTCGAAGGGCGGCACAACGTCCACGGCTTCTCGTCCCCGCTGATGCTGACCGATGTCGGCGGGGCTGTCCGGGCGCATACCTTCAGCGGATCGGTCACAATCCGTCAGAAATCGTGGGCTCCCGACCAAGCGATTGACGTGGACACCTTCAGCGGGAGCATCGAGCTGCATGTGCCGGACACCGCGAGCGGCACCCTCACCTTCAACTCCTTCAGCGGCCGGCTGAACTCGGAAATGCCCCTGACGCTGCACGGTTCGAGCAGACGATCCCTCCGGGCGGAGCTCGGCGGTGGCGCCGGGGGGACGCTGCGGTTCAAGACCTTCAGCGGCAGCGTGAAGATCGATCGGTAACGCCAAACGACTGATACAATAGGTAGTTGTCCCTCCAACCTGGCTGGGGCATCGCCCATTGTGAGCACCGCAGTCGAGGCCGAATCGGACGTTCGCCTCCGGACGCGCGCGAGGTCAACCGCGCGGATCGTGACGGAAGGAAAATTTCTGCGCGTCCCGCCAGTGCCGCGTGTGGATACCGGCGCGGCTGCGGCGGCCCGACAGGACGAATCGCACAGCGCGGCGGCGGTCGCGGGAGAGCGCTTTCTCGTCAAAGGCGTCACCTACGGCACGTTTGCGCCCGACGCGCAGGGCTATCAGTTCCCATCCCCGTCGCGGATCGCCTCCGATTTCCGGCAGATGGCGGGGCTCGGCGTCAACACCGTCCGCACCTACACGCCGCCCCGCCGCGAGATGCTGGACGCCGCGGCGGCCGAGGGGCTGCGCGTCATGGTCGGGCTGCCGTGGTCGCAGCACGTGGCGTTTCTGGACGACCGTGCGTTGAAGCGCGCCATCCGGCGGGAGATCACGGACAAGGTCGCCGCGCTGGGCGATCATCCTGCCGTCCTCGCCTTCGCGCTCGGCAACGAGATCCCGCCGGGCGTCGTCCGCTGGCACGGGCAGCTGCGCGTCGAGCGATTCCTGCGCAGCCTCTACGAAGACGCCAAGGCCGCGTCCCCCGACAGCCTCTTCACGTACGTCAACTTTCCGCCCACGGAGTTTCTCGATCTCTCGTTTCTCGACATCTGCGCATTCAACGTCTACCTGCACCGGGAGCACGAGCTGCGCGCGTATCTCGCGAGGCTGCAGCACATCGCCGGCCAGAAGCCGTTGCTGCTCGCCGAAGCGGGCGCCGACAGCATCCGTGAAGGCGAGGATCGGCAGGCGGAGATCACCGCGATGCACGTCCGCGCGGCGTTCGAGGAGGGCGCCTGCGGCGCGATCGCGTTCGCGTGGACCGACGAGTGGTGGCGCGGCGGGCATCCGGTGGACGACTGGAAGTTCGGGCTGGTCGATCACGAGCGGCGGCTGAAGCCGGCGGCGGCCGCCGTGGCGGCGGCGTTCGACGCCGCACCGTTCTCCCCCGAGCGCCAGCGCGCGTGGCCGCGCGTCTCGGTCGTCGTCTGCGCCTACAACGCCGAGGACACGCTCGAGGACAACCTGCGCTCGCTCGAACAGCTCACGTATCCGGACTACGAGATCATCCTGGTCAACGACGGCTCGACGGATCGCACCAGCGAGATCGGCCATCGCTTCGCGACGGTGCGCGTCATCGACACGTCGAACGCCGGCCTGAGCGCGGCGCGCAACGTGGGGCTCGCGCAAGCCACCGGTGAGATCGTCGCCTATACCGACGCCGACACGCGCGTCGATCGCGACTGGCTGACGTTCCTCGTCCAGCCGTTCCTCACGTCGGACGTCGTCGGTTCGGGCGGGCCGAACGTCGTGCCGCCCGACGACGCGCCGATCGCGCAGTCCATCGCGCGGGCGCCCGGCGGGCCGACGCACGTGCTGCTCGACGACCGCATCGCGGAGCACGTGCCCGGCTGCAACATGGCGTTCCGGCGCGACGCGCTGCTGGCCATCGACGGCTTCAACCCCACCTACCTCCGCGCCGGCGACGACGTGGACGTGTGCTGGCGGCTGCAGGCGAGAGGCTGGAAGATCGGCTTCGCGTCGTCGGCGCTCGTCTGGCACCATCACCGGTCGTCGGTGAAGGCGTACTGGCGGCAGCAGGTCGGCTACGGCGAAGGCGAGACGTGGCTGATGGCGCACCATCCGGAGAAATTCCTGGACGGGCGCATGCTGTGGCGCGGCCGCATCTACAGCCCCCTGCCGTTCGTGCGCTCGCTATGGGGCACGCGCGTCAACGCGGGGGTCTGGGGCACGGCCGCATTCCCGTCGGTCTATCGCACCGACGTGCACCCGTTCGCGTTCCTGCCGCACTCCATCAGGTGGCAGGCGCTCTCCTTCGTGCTGTTGATCGCCGGCATCAGCGTGGCCGCCACGGGCGGTCACCACTGGACGTCCTACATCCTGCTCGGCAGCGGCATCGTCGGCCTGGCCGCCACGGTGGCGAAGAACATCGACTACGCGCTGCGCTCCGACGTGGACTCGCTGGCGGGCAGCAAGCTCTGGTACCGCTCGACGGTGGCCTACCTCCACTTTCTGCAGCCGCTCGCGCGCATTCGCGGACGCATTCGCGGCTTGCTGTCGCCGCCGACGCTCGAGGTGCCGTCGGCCGTGCCGCAGACGAGCCGCGGTCCGCGCCCCTCGGTCGCCGAGGCGTGGCGCGCGTTGCTGCTCGTGTCGGGCAACGTGACGGAAGATCGCTTCTGGAGCGAGACGTGGACGTCGGCCGATCGCGTGCTCGCGCAACTGACCGAGTGGCTGCGTCGCTCGCGCGCGGTGCGCTCGATCGAGATCGACGAGGGGTGGTCGAACGACCGGGACGTGAGCGTGTTCGTCGGCCGCTGGGCGTGGCTCGACGTGCGCGCGCTCGTCGAGGAGCACGGCGGCGGCAAATCGCTCGTGCGCGTCAGCACGCACCTGCGCCCGACCACCTTCGGCGTCGTCGCGGCGCTCGGCATCGGGGGGGCGCTGCTCGTCGGCGCGGTCTTCGGCGCGGCGCTGACCTGGCGGCTGGCCGGGACGATCGTGTCCGCGCTCACCGTGATGCTGATCGCCAGCGTCCTCTGGCGCACGGCGCAGACCACGGCCATCGTCCGCCGGGGGATTTCGCGGGTGA
>JAYVYV010000134.1:0-4524 GCA_043783985.1 Acidobacteriota bacterium
ACCGCCGAGGCGGCCGCGAAATGCGAGCAGCTCATCGCGCAACACAAACAGGAGCTGGAGCGCGTGGCCGGTCTGACGGCTGACGAAGCCAAGGAGCTCCTGATCAGGCAGATCGAAGGCGAGGCGCGCCATGATTCGGCGAACCTGCTGAAGCGTCTCGACGCCGAGGCGCGCGAAACCGCGGTCGATCGCGCCAAGCAGTACATCACCGAGGCCATCCAGCGCTGCGGCGCCGAGCACGCGATCGAAACGACCGTCTCGGTCGTCGATCTGCCGAGCGACGATCTCAAGGGGCGCATCATCGGCCGCGAGGGGCGCAACATCCGCGCGCTCGAGCTGGCGACCGGCGTCGATCTCATCGTCGACGACACGCCTGGCGCGATCATCCTCTCCGGCTTCGATCCGTACCGCCGTGAGATCGCGAAGCAGGCGATCGAGCGGCTGATTGCCGACGGCCGCATTCACCCGGCGCGCATCGAGGAGGTCGTCGCGAAGGTGAAGGAGGAGACCGACGAGGCGATGCGCAAGGAAGGCGCCGCGGTCGCGTTCGAGCTCGGCCTCCACGATCTGCACCCGGAGATTCACCGGCTGATGGGCCGCCTGAAGTACCGCACGAGCTACGGCCAGAACGTGCTCGCCCACTCGGCCGAAGTCGCGCGCCTCGCGGGGATCATGGCGCGGGAAGTCGGGCTCGACGCGCACGTTGCGGTCCGCGCCGCGTTCGTGCACGACATCGGCAAGGCGATCGATCGCGAAATGGAAGGCACGCACCTGCAGATCGGCATCGACTTCCTGCGCAAGCACGGCGAGAGCGAAGCGGTGGTGATGGCGATGGCCGCGCACCATATGGACATCGACTGGCCGTCGCTCGAGGCGATGATCGTGCAGGCGGCAGACGCGATCTCGGCGGCGCGCCCCGGCGCGCGCCGCGACATCCTCGAGTCCTACGTCAAGCGCCTCGAGAAGCTCGAAGGCATCGCCGACTCGTTCAAGGGCGTCTCGAAGTCGTTCGCGCTGCAGGCGGGGCGCGAGATTCGCATCATGGTCGAGAGCGAGAAGATTTCCGACGAGGAAGCGGTGTGGCTCTCCAAGGACATCGCGCGCCGCATCGAGAACGAGCTCGAATACCCGGGCCAGATCAAGGTGACGGTGATTCGCGAAACCCGCGCCGTCGACTACGCGAAGTAGCGCGACCGTGCCCGGCCCCGCCCTCGTCGCCGACTGTTCGGAGCGCGAGCTCATCGCGCGCATCCGCAGGCAGCTGCCCGCTGCGCCCGGCTGGCTGCTCGTCGGCATCGGCGACGACGCGGCGGTGGTCGAGCCGGAGCGCAACCGCGTCGAGGTGCTGACCGTCGACGCGCTCGTCGAAGGCGTCCATTTCGATCGCGCATTCGTCCCGCCGGATGCCATCGGCCACCGCGCACTGGCCGTCAACCTCAGCGATCTCGCCGCGATGGGCGCGGCGCCTCGGCTCGCGCTGCTGTCGATGGCGCTGCCCGCCGCGCTCCCGCTTGCCCATTTCGACGCGATCACGGCGGGGTTCGCGGCGCTCGCCCTGCGACACCAGCTGCACGTCATCGGCGGCAACCTGACGCGATCGCCAGGACCGCTGATGATCGACGTGACCGTCATGGGGACGGTGAAGCGGCGCCAGGCGCTGACGCGAAGCGGCGCGCGCCCCGGCGACGACCTCTACGTCAGCGGCACCATCGGGGCTGCGGCCGCGGGGCTGAAGATGCTGCAGGGGCACGTCCCCACGATCGGGGAGTCGGAGGCCGCCGGGGATCACGCCGTACCGAAACAGATCCCGTCCCCCGTGTCCGCCGTGGTCGAGAGCTGTGTCGCTCGCTATCTGCGTCCCGAGCCTCGCCTCGCGCTGGGGATTCATCTGGCGAGGAACAAGGCGGCCTCGGCCTGCATGGATCTCAGCGACGGGCTGTCGGACGGCCTCCAGCAGATGGCGGAGGCGAGCGGCGTCGGCATGACGATCGACACCGGCGCGCTGCCGATCGACCCGGGCGCGCGCGCGTTCTTTGCCTCGCGGGATCAGGACGCGCTCGCCCAGGCGTTGGGCGGCGGCGACGACTACGAGCTGCTGATTGCGGTGCGGCCGCGCACGCAGCGCCGCCTCACCGACGCCATGCGCCGCGGCGACGTCGTGCTGACGCGCATCGGCCGCTGCACGGCCGAGCACGGCATCACGCTGCGTGGCGCCGCAGTCACGCCGGGCGAAGCCGGCGCGCTGCCGCAGGGGTTCAGCCACTTCCGATGATTCACCTCACCAGAGGGTTGATCCGCCGCTGGCTGGACACATTGCTCCACGTGGCCGACACGCCGGAGCGCACGGCGGCCGCGTTCGCGATGGGCGTGTTCTTCGGGTTCTCGCCGTTCCTCGGCTTCCACACCGTGCTGGCGATCATCGCCGCGTTCCTGTTCAACCTCAATCGCGTCGCGGCGCTCCTGGGCGTGTACTCGAATCTACCGTGGATCATCGCGCCGTACTACGCGATCGTGACGATGATCGGGGCGACCCTCATCGGACGCAAACTGCCGGCGGGCTTCAAGGCGCAGCTCACGGGGCTGTTCGAATTGTCGGTGTTCCACGGCGAATTCTGGCATCAGCTGATCACAATTCTGCAACCGCTGTTCTGGCCGTATGCGGTCGGATCCCTGCTCGGCGCCATCGTGATGGCCGCCATCGCGTATCCGCTGGCCCTCGCGTTCGTGACAAGTCGCCGGCGCATCCATGACATCATTCACCAGCACCGATGATCATTTCAGGCCGCTTCTGGCGGAAGACGATCGTGACGGCCGTCGCGGCGGTCGGCTTCGTATCGTTCTACGAAGTCACGGCGCTCGACTCGAAGTACGTCGCGCGGCTCGCGACGTTGCGCGAGACGGCCGCCCTGCCGGTACCCGGATCGCGCCTCGCGTTCAGCGCCACCGCGTACTGCAAGGGGCTCGTGACGGCGTCCGGCGTCGCGGTCCAGAGCGGCGTGGTCGCGGCCGATCCCGAGCTGCTTCCCGTGGGATCGGTTGTCGAAGTTGATTCGCTGCCGCAGAAGTACAACGGCATCTACACCGTGATGGACACCGGGCCGGCCGTGCAGGGGCGTTCGCTGGACGTCTACATGTGGAGCTGCAACGAGGCGCTCCAGTTCGGCCGCAAGCCGATTCACGTGACGGTGCTGCGCCTCGGCTGGAACCCGCGCGCGACAACTCCGGGCTTCCTCGATCGCCTGTTCAAGCGCCCGGCGGAGCCGGAGGTGTTGCCGGCGCGGCCTCTGCCCCAGGCAGTGGTGCCGGATCCTGAAACTTGACGATTTGAGGATTGGGGATTTGAGGATTTGAGGATTTGAGGATCTAAGGATATAGCTGACGATCTAAGGGCGCGTTCAGGCTGAGAACTCGGCAGGCTGAGAAGGCGTCAGGCGTCCCGCCGTCCAGCAGTTTCTGGCTCGTCGGCCTTCAGCTGCTCGGATAAATCCTCAGATAGATCCTCAGCTAAATCCTCAGATCCTGAAATCCTCAGATCCTCAGATGTCCGTTCCCCTGTCTTGTACTGCAACTCGAACAGCTTGAAGTAGATGCCGCGCTGCGCGAGCAGCTCCTGGTGCGTGCCCGACTCGCGGAGCTGGCCCTTGTGCAGCACCAGGATCTTGTCCATGTCCTGGATCGTCGACAGCCGGTGCGCGATGGCGATCGTCGTCCGATCGGCCATCAGGACGTGCAGCGCATCGCGGATCATCAGCTCGGTTTCCGTGTCGACGCTCGACGTCGCCTCGTCGAGAACCAGGACGCGCGGATCGAACGCCAGCGCCCGCGCGAACGACAGCAGCTGCTTCTGGCCGACCGACAGCGTCGAGCCGCGCTCGGCGACGGCGCTCGCGTACCCGGCGGGCAGCCGCAGGATGAACGGTTCGGCATGGACGGCGCGCGCCGCGCGGCGCACGCGGTCGTCGTCGATCGTCGGGTCGCCGAGACGGATGTTGTCGGCGACGGTTCCCGAGAACAGGTGCACGTCCTGGAGCACCAGGCTGAAGAGCCCGCGGACATCGGCCAGGTCGAGCTGGCGGACGTCGACGCCGTCGATCGAGATGCGGCCCCGCCTCACATCATAGAACCGCAGCAGCAGGTTGATGAGCGTGGTCTTCCCGGATCCGGTGGCGCCGACGATGCCGACGCGCTCGCCGGGACGGACCTCGAACGAGATGTCTTTCAGCACCCAGTTCGGCGTCGGGCTCTCCGCCACCGGTGAGCCGGGGGACACGGCGACAGACGCCGGGCTTTCCCTCCCGTCCCCGGTGTTCACCCTGGTGATGGGTGCGTCGTCGTTATAGGCGAACCAGACGTGCTCGAACCGGATGTGCCCCTGCGCCGGAGGCTGACGGCGCGCCGGCTCCGCAGGAGACTCGATCGTGACCGGCTCGTCGAGCAGCTTGAAGATCCGCTCGGATGACGCCATGGCCGACTGCAGCACGTTGAACTTCTCCGACATGTCGCTGATCGGCCGGAAGAAGCGCT
>JAYVYV010000135.1:0-4523 GCA_043783985.1 Acidobacteriota bacterium
TCGTCCGGCGTCACCGCCAGGCGTATCCGGCGCGCGCCGCGGCGCCGTCCGATCTCGAGCCCGGCGGCGAATATCAATGGCGGCGCGACGGCGAATACCCTCTGTTCAACCCTGACACGGTGTTCAAGCTGCAGCACGCCACGCGGAGCGGGCAGTACGAGGTGTTCAAGGAGTACACCGCGCTGGTCGACGACCAGAATCTCCGGGGCGCGACCCTGCGCGGGCTGCTCGAGTTCGTGCCGCCCTCCGGGCCCGTTCCGCTCGACGAGGTCGAGCCGGTCGATCGCATCGTCGCGCGGTTCGCGACCGGCGCCATGTCGTACGGCTCGATCAGCCAGGAAGCGCACGAAACGCTCGCCATTGCCATGAACCGGATCGGCGGCAAGTCCAACACCGGAGAGGGAGGCGAGGATCCGGCGCGCAACCAGCGGGATGCGAACGGCGACTGGCGGCGCAGCGCCATCAAGCAGGTCGCCTCCGCGCGATTCGGTGTGACCAGCGAGTACCTGGTGAATGCCGACGACCTGCAGATCAAGATGGCGCAAGGCGCCAAGCCCGGCGAAGGCGGCCAGCTCCCCGGACAGAAGGTGTATCCCTGGATTGCGAAGGTGCGCTACGCGACGCCCGGCGTCGGGCTCATCTCGCCGCCGCCGCACCACGACATCTATTCCATCGAGGATCTGGCGCAGCTCATCTACGACCTGAAGAACGCCAACCCGAGAGCGCGCGTGTCGGTGAAGCTGGTGGCCGTGGCCGGCGTCGGCACCATCGCGGCCGGCGTAGCCAAGGCGCACGCCGACGTCGTGCTGATCTCCGGCCACGACGGCGGCACCGGCGCGTCGCCGCTCACCAGCATCAAACACGGGGGCGTTCCGTGGGAGCTCGGGCTCGCTGAGACGCAGCAGGTGCTCCAGATGAACGGCCTGCGCGACCGCATCGTCGTGCAGGTCGACGGCCAGCTGAAGACCGGCCGCGACGTCGTCGTTGCCGCCTTGATGGGCGCGGAGGAGTTCGGATTCGCAACCGCGCCGCTGGTCGTGTCCGGCTGCGTGATGATGCGCGTGTGCCACCTGAATACGTGTCCGGTGGGCGTGGCGACGCAGGATCCCGAACTGCGGAAACAGTTCTCGGGCAAGCCGGAGTTCGTCATCAACTTCTTCCGGTACATCGCGCAGGAGGTGCGCGAGCACATGGCGCGGCTCGGGTTCCGCACGATGGACGAGATGATCGGGCGGGTGGACTGCCTGAACATGCGCGCCGCGGTGGACCACTGGAAAGCCCGCGGGCTCGATCTCTCGTCGATCCTGCACGGCCCCGCGCTGCCGGCCGAGGCGCCGCGGCGCCGGTTGCGCGCGCAGGAGCACGGGCTCGAGGATGCGCTCGACAACGAGCTCATTGCGGCCTGCGGCGACGCGCTCGAGCGCGGCCAGCCCGTGTCGCTGGAGTACGCCGTACGCAACGTGCACCGCTCCGTCGGCACGATGCTGGGCTCGGAGGTAACCCGCCGATGGGGCGGCGGCGGCCTGCCCGAGGAGACCATTCGCATCCGCTGCACCGGATCGGCGGGGCAGAGCTTCGGGGCCTTTGTGCCGCGCGGCATCACGCTCACACTCGAAGGCGATGCCAACGACTACGTGGGCAAGGGGCTGTCGGGCGGAACGATCGTGGTTCAGCCGCCGGCCGGCGCGCGCTTCGTGGCGGAAGACAACATCATCGTCGGCAACGTCGTCCTGTACGGCGCCACGAGCGGCGAAGCCTACATCCGCGGCGTGGCGGGCGAGCGGTTCGCCGTTCGCAACAGCGGCGCGGTCGCGGTCGTGGAAGGCGTCGGCGACCACGGCTGCGAGTACATGACGGGCGGACGCGTGGTGGTGCTGGGATCGACCGGGCGAAACTTTGCCGCGGGGATGAGCGGCGGCATTGCCTACGTCCTCGACGTGGCCGGCACCTTCGCACGGCACTGCAATCGTGAACTGGTCGAACTCGAACCGCTCGACCACGCCGACCACGCGGCACTCGTCCAGGATCTCCTCGGCCGTCACGTGCGGCACACCGGCAGCACGCTCGCCGCACGGCTGCTGCGCGATTGGTCGGACACCGTACGGCACTTCGTCACCGTGATGCCGCGCGATTATAAACGCGTGCTCACGTCGCAGCGGATTGAGGACGCCGGGAGCGTCACGTTCCTGCGCGCCGCGGGAGCCATCCATGGGTAAGCCGACCGGATTTCTCGAGGTCGTGCGCGTGAAGCAGCCGTCGCGCCGCGTCGAGGAACGCATCGGCGACTGGCGGGAGATCACGCTGCCCTATCCGCCGGGCGCGCTCGAGGGCCAGGCGGCCCGGTGCATGGACTGCGGCATCCCGTTCTGCCATCAGGGCTGTCCACTCGGCAACCTGATTCCCGACTGGAACGATCTCGTGTACCGCGACCGCTGGCGCAGCGCGATCGAGCGGCTGCATGCGACGAATAACTTTCCCGAGTTCACCGGCCGTCTGTGCCCGGCGCCGTGCGAAGGCGCGTGCGTGCTGGGCATCAACGACGCGCCCGTCACGATCAAGTCCATCGAAGCCGCGATCGTCGATCGCGCGTTTGCCGAGGGGTGGATCACCGCGTCCCCCCCCGCCGCCCGCACCGGCAAGCGCGTGGCGGTGGTCGGTTCCGGCCCGGCCGGACTCGCCGCCGCCGATCAGTTGAACCGCGCGGGGCACCTGGTCACCGTGTTCGAACGGGCCGATCGGATCGGCGGCCTGCTGCGTTACGGCATTCCGGCGTTCAAACTGGAAAAGCGATTCCTCGATCGGCGCCTCGCCCTCCTGCAGGAGGAAGGCATCGTCTTCCGCACGGGGTGCGACATCGGCGGCAACGTGCCGGTCCGCGAACTGCGCCGTCAGTTCGACGCGCTGGTGCTCGCGGGCGGCGCCACGGCGCCGCGCGACCTCAAGGTGCCGGGACGCGAGCTGGCGGGCGTCCATTTCGCGATGGAGTACCTCACCCAGCAGAACCGCCTGCGCGAGGGCGACACCGTCCCCGACGCCGATCTGATCACGGCCAGGGGCAAGGACGTCATCATCATCGGCGGCGGCGACACCGGCGCCGATTGCCTGGGTACGGCGCACCGGCGGGGCGCCCGGTCGGTGCACCAGCTCGAGCTGCTCGAGCGCCCTCCCGACACGCGGTCGGCGGGGAACCCCTGGCCGCTGTGGCCGAACGTCTTCCGCGTGTCGGCGGCTCACGAGGAAGGCGGCGAGCGTCTGTTCGCGGCGTCCACGCAGCGTTTCGCCGGCGAGGACGGACGGGTTCGGGCACTGCACGGCGTGAATATGGAGGCCGTCCGCGTGGGCGGGCGCCTCGAGATGCGGCCGCTGACGAGCAGCGAGTTCACGTTGAAGGCCGACCTCGTCTTGCTGGCGATGGGCTTTCTCGGACCGCAGCGCGGAGGCCTGCTCGACGAACTGGGCGTCGCGCTCACGGATCGCGGCACCGTTGTGCGGGACCACAACTGGATGACCAGCGTGCCCGGCATCTTCACCGCGGGCGACATGCAGCGCGGCCAATCGCTGATCGTGTGGGCGATTGCGGAAGGCCGGAGCTGCGCGAGAGGCGTCGACCTTTTCCTGATGGGCGACTCCGCCCTGCCGGCGCCCGTCCGCTAACCCTCCCGTCCTTTCCGATCCGCACGTCTCGGTGTTCCCCGGGAAAAATGACAGGCGAACCCGACCAAACGGGCGTGGTACGATGGTGTTTTACCCGAAGGAATCAACCTCCATGGCGACCGTGAACAGCTTCGGCACCCGTACCGCCCTCACGGTGGGCGGCCGCACCTACCAGATGTTCAGCCTCCCGGCGCTGCAGCAGGCGGGCTTCCCCGAAATCGCGCGGCTGCCGTTTTCGCTGAAAATCCTGCTGGAGAACCTGCTCCGCCACGAGGACGGCCGGTTCGTGAAGGCCGCCGACGTCGAAGCGCTGGCCAGGTGGGACGTGAAGAGCGCGGCCCAGAAGGAGATTTCGTTCGCGCCGGCGCGGGTCCTGCTCCAGGATTTCACCGGCGTGCCCGCGGTCGTCGATCTCGCGGCCATGCGCGACGGCATCGCGCGGCTCGGCGGCGATCCCAACAAGGTCAACCCGCTGCAGCCGGTCGAGCTCGTGATCGATCACTCGGTGCAGGTGGACTATTTCGGCCAGGCCAACGCCTTTCAGCTGAACGCCGAGCTGGAGTTCGCGCGCAACAAGGAGCGCTACGCGTTCCTGCGCTGGGGCCAGGACGCCTTCGCCAACTTCCGCGTCGTCCCGCCCGACACCGGGATCGTCCATCAGGTGAACCTGGAATATCTGGCGCGCGTGATCATGACCGCCGACTCAGTGGACGGCCCGGTCTGCTTCCCCGACACGCTCGTCGGCACCGACTCGCACACGACGATGGTGAACGGGCTCGGGGTGATGGGATGGGGCGTGGGCGGCATCGAAGCGGAAGCGGCCATGCTCGGCCAGCCGATTTCGATGCTGATCCCGCAGGTGCTCGGCT
>JAYVYV010000136.1:0-12397 GCA_043783985.1 Acidobacteriota bacterium
CGCTCTGCATCACCGAGCTGGCGGCGGCGACGAAGCGGCCGGATCGGTTCGGCGGTCTGCACTTCTTCAACCCCGTGCCGTTGATGAAGCTGGTCGAGGTCATCCGCGCGCTGACCACGAGCGACGAGACCTACCAGACCGTGTTCGCGTTTGCCGCCTCGCTCGGCAAGGAGCCGATCACGGCGCCGGATCGTCCCGGCTTCATCGTCAACCGGCTGCTGGTGCCGTATCTACTCGACGCGATCCGCGCGTACGAAAACGGGCTCGGCACGATCGAAGACATCGACAAAGGGATGACGCTCGGGTGCGGCTACCCGATGGGGCCGTTCACGCTGCTCGACTTCGTCGGCCTCGACACGACCTACTACATCGCGAACATCATGTTCGAGGAGTTCCGCGAGCCGGCGTACGCGCCGCCGCCGCTGCTGAAGCGCATGGTCCTGGCCGGGCGCATGGGGCGGAAGAGCGGACGGGGCTTTTACAAGTACGACGTCTGAATCTGAAATCTGAACTCTGAACTCTGAAATCAATCCGTGGGACGCGGCGAGGCGTGCTCAGGGGCGACGCATTGCGAGGAGTCTTCTGGCGCGCTCCTTGTAGTCCCGATCCTCCGGCTCCCAGTCGCGGCTCACCGGCGCGTCGAGGACCTTCTGGAACTCGGCGCGCGCTTCGTCCTTGCGTCCCTCGTCCTCCAGCAGCTCGCCCAGGAAGAAGTGCGACACGGTGCTCTCCGGGTTGTACGACAGCGACTTCCGGAGGTGCGTTTCGGCGAGCGTCCGGTCACCACCGAACAGCCGCGGCACCTTGAAATACCAGCGTCCGAGGGCGCGGTCACCCGACCCGTCCATGAAGGCGGGGTCGAGACGCAGCACCGTCTCGATCGCGTCCTTGATCGGCTTGCGGTACTTCAGTCCCTGACGCAGCCCGAACGATTCGGCAAGCGCGCCCATGTTGGCCGCGATCCAGAAATATCCTTCGGGCCGGGTCGGCTGGAGCGCGGCGGCCTTGCGTCCCGCGTCGATACCCGACTCGAGGAACCCGCGCCGTTCGGGCTCCGGCGCGTGGTTGCCCAGCCAGTAATCCGCGCGCGCCAGTTTCCACGCCGCCTCCACGTTGCGCGGATCGGCGGCGAGCGCCGATGCCCAAATGCCGGCGGCGCTCCGGGCGCTGGCGGGGTTGGCGCGATCGCCGTACAGGCGCTCCGCCTCGCCGAAGCGCGCGTCGCGCGAAGATGGGTCGGCGGTCTGCGCCGCCGCGGCCGAGATATAGAATGGCAGGATGCAGGACGCGATTACGAAGCTGCTGAAGGACCTCGGCGAGGATCCGTCGCGCGAAGGGCTGCGCGATACGCCGGAGCGGGTGGAGAAGGCGTACAAGTTCCTGACCAGCGGATATAGCGCGGATATCGACAAGGTGCTCAACAACGCGCTGTTCACGGTCGATTATAGCGAGATGGTGATCGTCAAAGACATCGACTTCTACAGTCTGTGCGAGCATCATCTGCTGCCGTTCTTCGGCAAATGCCACGTCGCCTACCTCCCGACCACGAAGGTGATCGGCCTCAGCAAGATTCCGCGGATTGTCGACGTCTTCGCGCGCCGGCTGCAGGTGCAGGAGCGGCTCACAAAACAGATCGCCGACACCATCCAGGACAAGATCGCGCCGCTCGGCGTGGCGGTCGTGATGGAAGCCACGCACCTCTGCATGTCCATGCGCGGCGTGGAAAAGCAGAACTCCTTCGCGGTGACGAGCGCGATGCAGGGCGCCTTCCGCAACAACGCGCGGACGCGTATGGAGTTCCTGGAGCTGATCAAATTGCGCGGCGCCGCCCCGGGCCTGCGCGAATCGGGCGGCTACGCCTGTCTGGCCGAAGAGCAGGGCTAAGGGCGAAGGGCTAAGGGCATCAGCCCCCAGCCCCAAGCCCTCAGCCCTATGCGATCAGAAGTTCAACGCCGCGCGGAACACCACCGTCCGCGGTCCGATGATCTGGCTCGGCGACAGAAACTGCTGCAGCGTCGCGCGCGTGCCGGTCGTCGGGTCGGTGAAGGTCGTCGCCGGGGTCAGCGAGCGGACGTTGAACGCCGTGTTGGCGTTGGCGACGTTGTCGAAGTCGACCGAGGCCTCGAGGCTGCGGTTGTGGAACTTGAACAGCTTGCCGACCCGGAAGTCGATCGTCGTCAGCGTGTCGATACGCGCGCTGCCGAGCGGCTCGAGGTTGATCGTCTGCGCCGCGCCGAAATTGAGCGCGCGGCTGATCTGGCGCGTGAACGCCGGGCCCTGTTGCGACCGGAAGTTTCCGCTGACGATCACGTCGTGCCACGGCGCCAGGTACATCCCCGTCAGCTTGAATTGATTCGGCCGGTCGGCGTTCGCGGCGCTGCACCCGCTGCACCGGCTCGATCCGCCGACCTGTGCGTCCGAGCTGATGTTGCCGTTCGCGTTGATCAGGAAATTCGGCGAGACATCGACACTGATGCCCTCGATCCGGTTCCTGGACAATGTATAGCCGGCGAGCATCTGCCAGCGGTTCGACAGCCGCTTGGTCACCGTCAACTCGAGACCCTTGTAGCTCTGCACCACGTTCGGATCGTTGGTGATCAGCACCGGGTTCGCCGCCGACAGCCGCTGGTAGAAGTTGTAGGTGCCATCGTCGGACGTGCCGACGACGCCGTCGATCCCGGGATCGACCGCCGAGGTCGGCGTCGTCGCGTAGACGCCTTCGGCCGGGTTGCGCGACGCCTGCGTGTTCTTTTCCCTGCGATAGGTGTAGACCGCGCTGAACTTGACGTTGGCCGCGACCTCGCGATCGACGCCGACGTTGTACTCGTCGGTGTATGGGCGGCTGAAGTTTGGATCGATTGATGTCAGCACCACGCCGTTCACGACCACCGCGCTGACCACCGGCGTCCCGGTCTGCTCGCCGACCTGGAACCGGCGATCTCCGTTGCGGTCGTTCCAGGTGTAGGTTTCGCTGTAGCTGCCGTTGCGGTTGACGTTGCTGACGCCGCCGCCGCCGGTCGAGAGCACGTAGTAATACCGACCAACCGACGCCTTCGCCGCCGTCTTGCCGTCGCCGGACAGGTCGAGCACCGCACTGACCCGCGGTCCGGCGGTGTTCCACTTGACCACGTTACGAATCTCGTCGTAACTGCGCGGCTGCGCCGCGAAGCCGCCGATGCCGGCGGCCGTGAACTGCGAGGGGGGACTCGACTGCGACGGCAGATAGCCCTCGAGCTGTTCGAAGCGCAGGCCGCCGATCAGGGTGAGCCGCTTGACGCTGTAGCTGTCCTGCGCGAACAGCGCCAGCACATTCAGCGCGGTGGCGTCGTTTTGCGGCGTCGCGAACAGGGTCACGTTCTGCGGCACGAACGTGCCGCCCGCGGTGCTGAACGTCGTCGTCACGTCATCGACCCGGCGGCTCTGGTTCCTGGTGATCGCGTGCGAGTAGTCGAATCCGAACTTGAATTCGTGCCGCCCGCCCAGCGCCTGATCGATGTAGTACTGGCCGGTGGTGTTGGCCTGGAACCGGTTTCGATTCCTGATGGTGTCGGTCGGGAAGTTTCCGTACACGATGCCCGTCGCGTTGTCGACGCTCGATTGCTGATTGCCGCCGTTCTGAAAGGTCGGGAACAGAATCTTGTTCAAGCCGAGGCGCGCGTCGATGAAAAAGTTCTTGCCGACGACCGAGTTCCACAGGCCCTGGGCGACGTCGAACATGTCTTCCTCGTCGGATGTGGAATCGATGACGGTGATCGACGCGTTGTTCAGCAGCCGGTTCGGCTTGCTGTAGCGCTGACGGGAGTAGAAGCCGTTGATCCGGTTGTTCTGGTTGACCTGCCACGTCAGGTTGCCCAGGCCGGACGTGATGTTGGTCTGGTCCAGGACCACCTGCGACAGCTGCACCGGCACGTTGGTATGCACACGCCAGTCGCGGAACGAGCCGTAGAACCGCAGCTTGTTCTGCACCAGCGGCCCGCCGGCGCCGAAGTTGATGTCGGAGACGAAGTCCGACGTGTTGCTGTTGGGACGGAACCCGTATTTCTGCAGCCTCGGATCGGTGTCGTTGCGTCCCTGCACCTTGTCGCCGGTCCACGTCACCGTGCTGCTGCCGGCCCACTTGTTGCCGCCGGTCTTGGTGATCATGTTCAGGAAGACGCCCGAGGTCGGCACCGTGATGTCGTGCGCGCCGGTGGAGACCTGGATGTCGTCGAACGCGCCGACGTCGTAGTAGAAGCCCGCGAAGCCGATCGCGGCCGGATCGCCGACGTTGACGCCGTTCAGGAACGACGTGTTCTGCGCGCTCGCCGTGCCGCGCGCGGTGAAGCCGCCCTGCAGGCCGCCCGACGTCCCGCCGACGTCCGGACGGCTCATGACGAGCCCCGGCACTTTCGCTTCGAGCAGCCCCCAGATGTCGCGGCCGCCCGGAGTGCCCTGAATCAGCTCCGAGCTGAGGTTGACCGCGACGTTGGCGCTGGTCGTGTCGACGGTCGGCGACGCGCCGGTCACCGTGATGTTCTCGGCCAGGCTCGCGACCTTCATCGAGAACTCCACCGGCGTTGTCTGGCCGACGAGGACGGCGATGTTCTCGCGCGTGACGGAACGGAAGCCCGAGAGCTCGACCTTGACGCTGTACTCGCCGGGCACGAGCGACGGGAACCGGTTGACGCCGCCGGCGTCGGTGACGCCGGACATCGAGCCGGCGACGAGCACCGGGCTGCTGATCGTCACCGATACGCCGGGCACGACCGCGCCCTGCTCGTCGACGGCTCTGATCAGAATGCTGCCGGTCTGTACCTGCGCGCTCACACTCGAGGCGAGGGCCAGGGCCAGCACGACGACGAAACTCACAATCCGCTTCATGGTGCGATCCTCCTGAACGATTTTGGGTCTGCCGTGGCGTCTTCGGGCCGGTCCCTCAGCCACTCGTGGTAGGAAAAAAACCGTTGGTCTGATGCGCACACTCTATCAAAGCGTTCACGTCCCGCACCAACATTCCGCATGAATTTTCCGGCAGGCCCGCCCCTCTTCGAAAAGTTGGATTGTCCGTGGCCGATCGATGCGACTCCATGGACAGCCGAGCGTCTGTATACTGCACGTGCCATGAAGAAATATTTCGCCGCGATTGCCTTCGCTCTATCGTTCGGCGCGCTTGTCTTCATCGTGGAGGCGGCGGCGCAATCGGCCGCGCCGCGGGCCGGCGGGCGCCTGACGATCGAGCAACTGATCGACATCCGTCATCCCTCGAATCCGATCTGGTCTCCCGACGGCCGGCACGTGGCGTTTCTATCGGAGCGCGCCGGCATCGCCAACATTTTTGTCGCCGACGTCGGCGTGTCGCCGGCCACGGCCGCACCAGCACGTGCGCTGACGCGCTACGCCGACGGCCAGGGCGCCGGGTTCTTCTGGAGCGCCGACGGCCAGCGCGTCTATTTTCCGCGGCAGGGCGATCTCTGGCAGGTGGCACTGAGCGGCGGCGATCCGTCCGCCGTCTGGTCGACGCCGGAGGCCGAGTCGAGCATCACGCTGTCGCCAGAGGGCACTCGAGTCGCGTTTGTCCGGTCGCTGGCCGCGGCCGCGCCGGGTGCATTGCCGATCGCCGGACGGGCCGGCCGTGGAGACGCGGGGGGCCGAAATGACCTGATCGTTCGCGCGCTCGCCACCGGCCGCGAGGCAATCCTGCTTCACGCGGATAACGGGGGCATCGGCGGCCTGAGCTGGTCGCCCGACGGACGGTCGATCGCGCTCACTGCCGGCGCCCGCACGATTCGTCACGAGCAGGCGCCGTCCTACTCGGGGTCGAAGATCATCTATACCGTCACCGAAAACGTGCCGGGCGAGACGCAGGTCGTCCCGGCAGAGGGCGGCCCTCCCGTGTCGATCGGTTCCGCAGGGGGGGGCGGCGGACGCCGGTGGGTCGATGCGCGGCACGTTCTCGTCGATCGGACGTCGGCCGATTTCAAGCGGCGGACGGTGTCGCTCGCCGACGTCGGCGGCGGGGAGCCGCGGCTGCTCCACGAGGACGTCGAGCAGAAATTCTGGAGCATCACCGGCGACGCCAACGCCGGATCGCAGCCGTCACCGGACGGCAGGTGGATCGCGTTCCTCAGCGATCGCGACGGCTGGGATCATCTCTACGTGATGCCCGCCGGCGGGGGCGCGGCGGTGCAGATCACGAAAGGCGCGTTCGAGGCGTGGCGGCCGCAGTGGTCGCCCGACAGCACGCGCATCGCGTTCGACGCGAACGAGCCGGATCACTACGGCGATCGGCATCTCTACGTCGCCCGGATCGGATCCGATCCCGCGCACGCGACGATCGCGGCGATCACGAGCGGGCGCGGCACCGACATCGCGCCGCAGTGGTCGCCGGACGGCGCACGGCTCCTCTATCAGCATACGGATCCGCACAACTCCGCCGACCTCTGGGTCGCCGACGCCTACGCCGGCGAGGTTCGTCGAAGCGGCGGCGCGGGGCTGCCGTTCGCGCCGGTGCGCCTGTCCGATTCGATGCCGGCGGCGATGGATCGATCCGCGTTCGTGGAGCCGGAATCGGTGAGCTATGCGGGCCCCGACGGCCAGAAGGTGCCGGCGTGGCTCTTCGTGCCGAAAGGGCTCGATCGCACGAAGAAACATCCCGCCATCGTCTGGATTCACGGCGACGGCGTCAACCAGGGCTACGACGGCTGGCACGTGCAGCGCAACTACGCCGTGTACTACAGCTTCCATCAGTACCTGCTGCAGAAGGGCTACGTGGTCATCATGCCCGACTATCGCGGCAGCATCGGCTACGGGAAGGCGTGGCGCGAAGGCGTCTACATGGACGTCGGCGGCAAGGACGCCAAGGACGCGTGGATGGTCACCGACTACCTGAAGACGCTGCCGTACGTCGACATGGATCGCGTCGGCGTGTGGGGCCTCAGCTACGGCGGCTTCTTCACGCTGATCGCCGTCACCGATCAGCCGAAGCTGTTCCGCGCGGCGGTCGACGTCGCCGGCGTGGTCGACTACGCGATGTACTACGAGGACCCGTACCACGGAGGCTGGACGGCGAGCCGCATCGGCACGCCGGAGCAGAACCCGACGGTGTACGAGGGCGCGTCGCCGCTGTCGCATGTCGATCGGCTCGAGCGGCCGCTGCTCGTCCTGCACGGCACCTCCGACGTGAACGTGCCGTACCTGCACTCGGTGCGCCTCATCGATGAGCTGCTGAAAAAGGGGAAGGGCGACCTCGTGTCGTTCATGACCTACCCGGGCGAGTTCCACTACTTCACGCGCGAGCACGTGCTGCGCGACGCGTGGCACCGGGTCGAGGATTTCTTCGACGCAGCACTCAAAACGACGAACGGAGAACGAAGAACGTCGAACGTCGTACTATACTGATGCCATGCGTTGCGCTTCTGCATGCCTCGTCGCCCTGGCGATCGCGACGCCCGGGCTCGCGCAACCGCGGAAGCCGGTGCGCAAATCGCCGCCGGTGCGCAAATCGCCGCCGGTGCCTGCCGCCGCGGCGGTCACCAGGGGCGCGCCGGAGATGACCTGCCCGGCGCCGCTTGGCGTCGGCGTGCGGACGAAGCTCTCGTTCTGCGAGGTCATGGCCGGCCGCGATCCGGCCGGCGGCGTCTTGATCCGGATTCCGCCGCACAAAGGTCCCGCGACGCTGACCTTCGATCTCCACAACCTCCACACCTATTCCGAGGAGCAGGTGAAGGCGCATCGCGCGTTCACCCGCTATACGGCGACGATTGGCGTGCTGACGCTCGACAACACGCTGATCAGCCGGGCGGTCGTGCAGAACGAGTTCCGCGCCGCGGCCGATCTCGTGGATCGCGTCGGCGGCGGCGCAGGGCCCGGCGGGGTGAAAGCCGTGGCGCCGACCGGTACGGAATCGATCACGGTGATGATTCCCGAAGGCGAGCTGTCGGTGAGCCTGCTCGGCGAGAAGCTCGCCGTCGAACGGATCGACGGTCCGGCCACCTATTCCCAGCCCGGCCGGCCGATCGCCGTCGTCAGCAACGTGATGCTGGAATACAAGCCGGGGCCACCCCCGAAGAAACCCAAGCGGTAGGCAGGAGGGCAGGTCGGGAAGGTCGGGTGGTCGGGTGGGTCGGGTGGGTCGGGTGGGACACTGTAGCGCGACGGCTTTAGCCGAGCGAGGAGATCAGGGATGCGACTCGTTCTCTCAGCGTTGTTTCTGCTGTTGCCGGTCATCGCGTTCGCGCAGGTGAAGCGCACCAATCCGCCGGCGCTGTCGACGCCCACCGGCTACACCCACATCGTCGAGGTCACCGGCCCGGCGAAGACGGTCTACATCTCCGGCCAGATTGCCTACGACAAGGACGGCAAGGTGGTCGGCGCCGGCGACATGAAGGCGCAGGCCGGGCAGGTGTTCAGGAACCTGAAGGCGGCGCTCGACGCGGCCGGCGCGACCTTTGCCGACGTCGTGAAGATGAACAGCTACATCACCGACATGTCGAAGGTGCAGGCGGTCCGCGACGTGCGCGCGCAGTACTTCAAGGATGCGACGCCGGCGAGCACGTTCGTCGAGGTGAAGGGGCTGGTCCGGCCCGAGCTGCTCCTCGAGATCGAAGTGATCGCCGTCGTCCCCGCGCGCTGATCCGCGCTACCGCCGCGTTAGGGTGTCCCTTCCATGTCGGGGTCGATGTTCTCGTCCATGAAGAAGGTGATCTTGTACCTCTGACCGACCGCCTCCTTGACGATCGGCTTCGCCCGCACCACCCAGATCGGCGAGCGTCCCGCGAGGTCGGCTTCGGGTAGGGCCACATAGGGTGGCGGCGGACCGTCGAACGGGTGGTCCGGCGATCCGTGCACCGTCGGGTTAGCCCCACGCTTCACCGACAAGATCGTGAACGGCTGCTCGCTCCACCAGACGGCCCGTTCCTTGGCGCCGAACGAGATCTGGAGAATCGTCTCCGGGTAATCCACGTGGACCCGAGGATGCGCCTTCAACTGGCCGTTCACGACGTGCCACGGCTGATGATCGAACACGATGATGTCGGTCTTGGCGGGCTTGCCGACGTGCTGGGCCGCGTCCGTCAGTTGCGCGTCCGTCGGAGTTTTGGGCATCGCGGCCGCGAGCGCTGCATCCGGCACGAGCTTGATGATGTGCACGCCGTGGTCCGGGTGGATCAGCTTGGGCCCGATCGACGGGGGAGCAGTGGTAATCGCCATCGGATTCTCCTCAACGGTCTGTTACTTCGCGGTGAGCGCCGCGAAACGCGGGTCGTTTCTCAACGGGTCCAGATCGATCCATTCCGACAGCTCGTTGGCGGCCAGGCCGCGGCGCGCCGCGCGCTCGAGCCAGTCAAACGCCGCCGCCCGGTCGCCCAGGTCGACGAAGACGAATGCGCCGAACAGCAGGACGTGAGGATCGGCCAGATCCGTGGGCAGCGCGTTCACGTGGGCGATGGCCCGCTCGCGATCGCCGAGCTTCGCGTAGTAATCCGCGACGCTGACCTGCGCGTCGACGTCTCCCGGGTTGACGGCCAGTGCCTGCTCGCCGAGCGTCACGGCGGTCCGGTAGAGCGCGCGCGCGTCCGAGGGTTTCCCCGCATAGTGGACGGCGCGCGCCTGGTTGCCGACGACCTGATAGGTGTCCGGTCCACTCTTCCGGGCCGCGTCGAGCTTGCTGGCGGCCTCGTCGAAGCGGCGCATGCGGAAGAGCGTCATGCCCCAGTTGGCGTAGGCGCCCCTGCTCGGGACGAGCTCGGCCGATTTCCGGCACGCGCGGATCGCTTCGTCGTACCGTCCAATCGATCCGTACAGCCCCCCGAGTATGAGATAGACGCGCGCGTTGTCCGGCGTCAGCGTCAGCGCCAGCTCGAACTCCCGGATCGCGTCGCTGTAGCGCGCGTGTTCGCGGTAAAACGCGCCGAGCCAGACGTGCGTCGCCCAGTACTGCGGCCGCAGGGCGATCGCGCGCGTGTACGTCGCTTCCGCGGCCTGGGCCGCGCCGCTTCGCGCCTGGGCGCGAGCCAGCCCGAGGTTGGCTTCATCGCTGGTCGGCTCGCGGTCGAGCGCTTGCTGAAATTCGCGGCGGGCCTCGTCGAATGCGCCGGTGCCGAGCGCCACGGTACCGAGACAGACGTGCGCGCCCGGTGAATATGGATCGAGCGCGAGCGCCTGCGTGCAGGCCGCGCGCGCCCGCGGGACGAGCGCGACGTCGTGCGTCCCCTCGTACTTCAGCCACAGCGCGCCGCCGAGGCCGGCCTGCGCCAGCGCGAAGCGCGTATCGAGCTCGAGCGCGCGGGTAAAACGCTCGATCGCGGCCTCGACGTTGCCCGGCTTCTGGAAGTCGAGCGCGTAGCCGCGCCCCTCCAGATACAGTTCGAGCGCGCCCGGCACACGCGTGCCCGACGCCGTCAGCGTCTGCCGCTCCTCGTCGTTCAATCGCAGCGCCAGCACGCCGGTCGCCCACGTCGCCACGCGATCCTGCAGCGCGAACGGATCGCCGGCGGCCGCGGTGGCCGAGAACGCGTCGATCTGCTGCAGTGTCGTTGCGTCGACGAGCACGTAGTTCACTCGCAGGGCGTCGGCCGCGCGCAGGATGCCCCCTTCCAGGACGAGCGTCGCACCGAATTCCCGCCGGGCCTTTGCCGCATCGTCGACCCCGCGCTGCCGGACCTCGAGCGTCGAGGTCATCTGCAGCCCGCGCGACACGGCGAGCGGCGTCAGCTTGGCGCTGAGCGTGTCGGTCAGGCCGTCGCAGTAGGCCTGCGCGGTCGCGTCGCCGCCGGCCCGACAGGGCAGAACGACCAAATTGCGGATTGCGGGTTGCGGATTGCGGATGGGATTGGGGATTGAGGAATTGCGGATTCGCCAGACGGCTCCCGTCGCGCCCATCGCGGCGACGATGATGGCGGCGGCGGCGAACATCCAGTGGCGCCGGGCGGATGTCGGCGTCCGCGCGGCGCCTTCCACCGTCGTCGTGTGCGAGCCGGTCGCCACCCACGACAGCTCGCGCGCGAGATCGCCGGCGTCCTGCCACCGCTTGTTCGGATCCTTGGCGAGCGCGGTGAGGATGATGCGCTCGACGGCCGGCGGAGTCCTCGGCTGGAGCGAGGTCATGGGCGCCGGCTCTTCGGTGAGGATCGCGGCGATCAGGCCCGCCTGGCTGCCTTTGGCAAACGCCCGCTGACCCGTGATCATTTCGTAGACGAGCAGCCCGAGCGCGTAGATGTCGGTCCGCGCGTCCACCGCGCGGCCCTCGAGCTGCTCGGGCGACATGTAGGCGATCGTCCCGACCAGCGTGCCTTCCGGGCTGAGCGCGACGCCTGTCGACTGGTCGTCGAGCGGCGAGCGCGGTGACGCCGGATCGCCGCGTTCGCGCAGCTTCGCGAGCCCGAAGTCGAGCAGCTTGACGCCCCCTTCGGTCAGCATCACGTTGCTTGGCTTGAGGTCGCGATGGGTAATGCCCTCGCGGTGCGCGCGGGCGAGCGCCTGCGCCAGCGCCGTCGCGTGCTTGAGCGCCTCCTCGAGCGGAAGGGCACCCCGCGACAGCCGGGCGGCGAGCGTCTCGCCGTCGAGGTACTCCATGACGAGGTACTCGACCCCGTCCTGCCGGCCGACGTCGTACAGCGCGCAGATGTGGGGATGGTTGAGCCGCGCGACCGCCTTGGCTTCGCGCTCGAAGCGCTGGCGGCGATCCGCCTGCTCCGCGACGTCGGGAGGCAGCACCTTGACGGCGACGCTGCGTCCCACGCGCGTGTCGAGCGCGCGGTACACCTCGCCCATGCCTCCCCGGCCCAGGAGGGTGACGATTTCGTACGGCCCCAGCCGGGCACCGGATTGAATTGTCACAGGAAAGAACGCCGATTATGCGCCCCTTCCAGATCAATACGCTACGGGCGAATTGGCGTTCCTGCGAAAAAGAAAAGGGCCGGCGGTTACCCGCCGGCCCTCACGAATTCTGAATTCCGAATTCAGACTTCTGAATTCTATACGACCGGCTTGTGCAGCACTTCCGCCGGCTGCGACGCCTTCTTCTTGCCGCCGAGCCCCTGAATCTGGAGGGTCGGCTGCTCCTTGAGCACGTGCTGCGCGTAGAGCTTGGCCATCTCCGCGTTGCGGGCGGCTTCCTTCGCCGCGTCCTCGGGCGTCTTGTGCTTGCGCGCCTGAGCCGCGAGCTTTTCCTCGCGCGCGTTCTTGGCGATGCCCATGTCTTCCATGTCGGTCTGCGCGCCCGCGCGGACCGCTTCCTCGTTCAGCTTCAGCCGGTGCTCGGTGGAATCGAGCTGGACCGACTTGCCGCCGGCGAAGATCTCGTGCCGCCCGTGCTCCTCGTACCACTTGGTGAGCGTCGCCGTCATGTGCATCTTCTCGATGATGTTGCGCCAGCCGATGCCGGTGTTGTAGGCGCAGAAGGAGATCTCACCCTGCTGCG
>JAYVYV010000137.1:0-4514 GCA_043783985.1 Acidobacteriota bacterium
GAACTCGTTCAAGTGGCGCGGCGCGTTCAACGCCGTCATCGCGAGGCTCGAACGCCCGGGCGGCGCGCCCATGCAGCTCGTCACGGCCTCGGCCGGCAACCACGGCCGCGCGCTCGCGGCGGCGGCCAGGACGTTCCACCTGCCGCTCGTCGTGTTCACGCCCGCCGACGCGCCCAGGACCAAGCTCGACGCCATCCGCCGCGACGGGGCCGACCTTCGCCCCGATGGCCGCGACTACGACGATGCGGAACGGATGGCGAAAGCGTTCGCGAAGGGGACCGGCGCGGAGTTCATCTCGCCGTACAACGACCCGGACGTGATCGCCGGCGCGGCCACCGTCGCCGTCGAGATATTCGAGGAGGAGCCTGGTATCGACACGATCGTCGTGCCGATCGGCGGAGGCGGTCTGATCAGCGGCGTGGCGGCCGTGGTGAAGGCGATCAACCCGCGCTGCGAGGTGATCGGCGTCGAAGTCGAAGCCTCTAACGCCTTCCAGCAGAGCCTGCGCGCCGGCAAGCTCGTGGAGATCGTCCCGGGTGACACGCTCGCCGACGGCCTGGGTGGAAACCCGGATCCCGACACGATCACGTTCGCGATCATCCAGAAGCTGGTCGATCGCATCGTCGCGGTCAGCGAGGCGGATCTTGCCGCCGCGATCGTGGGGCTCATCGACGCCGAGCATCTGATCGCGGAAGGCGCCGGCGCCGCGGCTACCGCGGCGATCGTCGGGAAGCGGATCGACGTGCGCGGCCGCCGCGTGGGCGTCGTCGTGTCGGGCGGCAACATCGACCGCGCAAAGCTCGCGGGTCTTTTGTAGCGGTTAGGGCAAGCCCTTCAGAGCCGCGCGCACGATGTCTCGCTCGCGCGCGTATGCGGCACCGAGGCGCTCGCGGGCGGCGGCCATCGGCGGCGCGTCAACGATTCGGTTCCAGGGATAAGTGCGACCGCGGAGCATGAGGGATCCGCGGCTCGTGAGTACCTGAAGCGCCCAGTAGCGCAGCCACTCTTCGCGATCGGCGATCCGATGCAGCAGCATCGCGACGGTGGCGGAATCGTTCATCGCTGCGGCTGCGTCAACCGCACATCGCACCGTTGCCGGGTCGGCATTCTCGTCGGCGGCCTGCGCCAACGTGACGCGGAGAAGCTCGCGGGCCGCCGCTGGATTACCGAGGTCGCGCCGCAGTCCGGCGATCAGCGCGCGGTTCGCACACGGTCCGTCGGCAGCCGCGGGTAAGGATGCGGCGAGCGCGTCCTTGACGCGCCCGGCGGTCGCGAGCGTGAGGGTGCGGAGCCCGGCCAGCGCCTGCGGCGGCAATGCCGTGTGGTCGAGACGCGAGAGCGCGCGGTCGGGCCGGCGTTGATCGAGATCGAGAAGGACATGAAAGGCGTCGCGCCAGCCGGGAAAGGGTTCGATGCGGACCCGATCGATTTCGGCCTGGCCCTCATCAGCACGATCGAGAACGGCAAGCACCAGCGCAATGTCAGTGTGACCAGGCTCCAGGGCGGCATCGGCGCTGAGCGATGCGCGATAGAACCGGATCGCGAGCGCCGGATCAAAGTCTGAGATCTGGTCTCCGATCTGATGGAATCCTTCGCCGTACGACGGATCGAGCTCGATGGCGCGGCGCATGTGCGCCAGCGCAGTCTGAAGGCCGGTCGCGACCAGGCCCATCGCGAGGTTCGCCTGCGGCAAATCCGGATCGAGCTGATACGCGCGCTCGGCGGCGACCCTTTGTCGCTGCCGGCGGCTGGCATCGAGCGGGACGCCGCCGGCAATCGTGTTGAACTCCAGGGCTTCAACGATGCCGGCAAAGGCTTCGGCCAGGCCCGCGTCGGCCGCAATCGCTTTTTCGTAGAGTTCGATGGCGTCGCCCATCCGTCGCTCGGCGGTGGCCTGACGGCCGCGCAGGTACAGCTCGTAGGCGCGGGGATCCACCTGGCGTGAGGCCGCGCGCGCGCTCGCCGCGGTCGGCTGCAGCTTGACGCGCAGCGCCAACGCGACCTGTTCGGCCATCTGCGCCTGCACCGCGAAGATGTCCTTGATCTCCCGCGTGTACTGCCGCGACCAGATCGCCATGCCGTCCGCCGGATCGATCAGCTCCATCGAGACTTTGACGTTGTCCCCCGAGGGCCGCACCGAGCCGGTGAGCACGACCGCGGCGCCGAGCTCGCGCGCCACGTCCTGCGGCGCGCGCCCGCGCAGCTGGCGGGTCGCCGATCGGCTGATCACTCTCAGTCCCGGCGTCTGGCCGAGCCGGGTGATCAGGTCTTCAGCGAGGCCATCCGCGAAGAACAGCTGCGCCGCGTCGGACTCGAACGGGACGACGGCGATCACCGGAGCGGGCGGCGCGCCAAGCGTTCGTTTCCACACGCGCTGAATCGGCCCGCGCTCGTACCAGGCTGCCGCCCCGAGGGCGGCGAGCATCAGGAGCAGGATGATCCAGCCGCCCATCGAGCGCCGCGCGGGCTGCGCGGTCACGACAGCCGCCTCCTGCGTGTCGCTGCGCACGTCGAGGATTGCGCCGACCGATCTCAGCTCCGCCGACAGCGTCACGGCCGATTCGTAGCGCTGGGCGAGGCTCTTGGCCATCGCCTTGCCGACGATCGGATCGAGCTCGGCCGGCAGCGACCGGTTGAGCGCGGACGGCACCGGCGCCGGCGCCTGCACGATCTGCAGCGCGAGCGCGGTCGAGGTCGTCCCCGCGAACGGCAGCTTTCCGGTCAGCATCTCGAACATCACGACGCCGAGCGAGAAGATGTCGGTCCGATGGTCGACCTGTTCGCCGAGCGCCTGCTCCGGCGACATGTACGCCACGGTCCCCAACGTCGTTCCCGCCGCGGTGTTCATCATCGTCGCCGCCTGACCCGCGTGATCCCGTTCCGCGCCGCCCGCGGTCCACGTCGCCAGGCCGAAGTCGAGGATCTTCGCGTTCCCCTTGGGCGTGACGATGATGTTGTCGGACTTGATGTCGCGGTGGACGATGCCTTCGGCGTGCGCGTCGGCGAGGGCGTCGGCGATCTGCACCGCGAGATCGATCGCGCGTCTGGGGTTCAGCGGTCGTCCGGCGACGACATTCTTCAGCGTCTCGCCCGGCACGTATTCGAAGACGAGGAAGAGCTGGTCCTGGTCCTCGCCGATCTCGTACAGCGCGGCGATGTTCGGGTGCGAGAGCGCCGCGGTCGCGCGCGCTTCCTGGATGAACCGCGCGCGGCGATCGGGATCGCCGGCCACCTCCGGCGTCAGCACCTTGATCGCCACCGTCCGGCCGAGACGCGTATCGCGCGCGCGGTAGACCTCGCCCATGCCGCCGGCGCCGATGCGATCGAGGATCTTGTAGTGGCCGAGGGTCTCGAACATGGAACGGCGACGATTATACTGACAGGCCCGGCTGAAGCCGGACCCTACACCCCGTGAGCTACATCTCGATCCTGCGGAACAACCGCGATTTCCGGCTGCTCTACATCGGCCAGACCATTTCGCAGCTCGGCGACTGGTTCAACGCGGTCGCGGTCTACGCACTGCTGCTGGACCTGACCGGATCGGCGACGGCGGTCGCCTGGATGATGATCGTGCAGTTTCTCCCGGTGGCGGTCTTCGGGCCGATGGCGGGCGTGATCGTGGATCGGGTGAACCGGCGCCGCCTGATGATCGCGACCGACCTGCTGCGCGGCGCTCTGATCCTCACGCTGCTGTTCATCCGCCGGCCGGATCAGGTGTGGATCGCGTACGTCGTGATGGCCGTCGCCGTCGGGGCGCAGGCGTTCTTCGAGCCGGCGCGCACGGCGACGATTCCCAACGTCACCGCGCCGGAGGAGCTGCTCGCGGCCAACGCGCTGTCGAGCGCGACGTGGGCGGCGATGCTCGCACTGGGCGCGTCGCTCGGGGGCCTGGTGACGGCGCTCGCCGGCCGCAACATCGCGTTCGTCGTGAACGCGCTCTCGTTCTTCGCGTCGGCCTGGTTCCTCGCGCAGACGCGGTACGACGCGACGCCGGCCGCGGCGCCCAAGCCCGAAGGGATCCTCGCGCTGACCGGGATCACCGATCTCATCGAAGGCGTGCGGTACGTGCGGCAGCGATCGCACGTCGCCGCGCTGATGTTCGTGAAGGCCGGGTGGGGCCTTGCGGGAGGTGTCCTGCTGCTGCTCACGATCTTCGGCCAGCGGGTGTTTCCGCTGGCCGGTGGATCGGCGGCCGGCATCGGCGTGCTCTACGCCGCACGCGGCGTGGGCGCGGGGCTCGGACCGATCGCGCTGCGCTGGATCATCGGCCAGCAGCCGCAGCGGCTCCGACGGACCATCGGCCCGGCCTACTTCATGGTCGGCGTGTTCTACATCGCCCTCGCGTGGGCGCCGTCGCTGTGGGTCGCCGCGCTGTGCGTCCTCTGCGCGCATTTCGGCGGATCGATCCTGTGGGTCTTCAGCACGGTGCTGCTGCAGATGGAAGTGCCGGATCGTTTCCGCGGCCGCGTCTTCGCCACCGAGCTCGCGCTCGTGACGCTCATGTCGTCGGCATC
>JAYVYV010000138.1:0-12364 GCA_043783985.1 Acidobacteriota bacterium
AGCGCCGAGCAGTTCGGACAGGGCGACGACTGACATGGACCAGGGTCCCCGAGCGGAGGCATCTCTATCTCCGGGCCCATTGTAGCGCGAAGGCCGAGCGCCTGGCGCGCCGGCGCTCGCGACGATTCAGGAACGACGGCGGGTCAGTAATGCGTGAGCGGTGCCTGCGGGTTGTCGCGCGCCGATGCGCGATGCATGAACGCCGCGGGGCCGAGCGCCGGCGATCCCACGAGATGCGCGCCGACGGTGTACCGTGCGGCCCGCCCGCGACCCTCGGTCGGCGATATGCGCCAGCGGCAGCTGGCTCCGATGGAGTTTTTAGCCATGGCCGCGGTCGCCGCCGACGTGCCGGCGCGTCGATCTTGACCGGACATGGTCAAGTAGTATAGATATTACTTGATTATGTCGCGGGACACCCATCGGCGGTTCAAGGACCGCCTCTACGGCCAGTTCGCGCGGATTGGCAAGGCGCTCTCCAGCCCACACCGGCTGGAGATGCTGGAATTGCTCGCGCAAGGCGAGCGCACGGTCGACTCGCTCGCCGTCGAAATCGGGCTCTCGCTCGCCAATACGTCGCAGCACCTGCAGGCCCTGCGGCACGCGGCGCTCGTCGAGAGCCGGAAGGACGGCCTGTTCGTATTCTACCGGCTGGCCGCCGCCGACGTGTTCGAGCTGTCCAGGGTGCTTCGAACCGTCGCGGAAGGGCGGCTGGCCGAGCTCGAACGGCTCGTCCGCGAGCACTTCGGCGATCGCGCGGACGCCGTCGCGGTGCCGATGGCGGAACTCCTGAAACGCGCGCGCTCCCCAAAGGTCATCGTTCTCGACGCGCGGCCCGCCCGCGAGTACATGGCCGGACACATCGCGGGGGCGATCTCGGTGCCGGTCGACGAGCTCCAGCGACGATTGCGGCATCTCGACAAAGGCAAGGACTACGTCGCCTATTGCCGCGGCCCGTACTGCGTGTACGCCGACCGTGCCGTCGAGCTGCTCCGGGCGAGCGGTCGACGTGCGCGACGCCTGCTCGACGGATTCCCGGAATGGCGCGCGGCGGGCCTTCCCGTGGCCAGCGGCGTCCAACCGGGAGCGTTCCCCGCACAATGAGGTGAAACACGTATGGCGCTCACATGTCCAGTCGATCTCGACACGCTGAAGCTGCGGGCTCAAATCCAGTCCATCTACGCGCGCGTCGCGGCGGATCCCTCGGGTGAATTCCATTTCCATCGCGGGCCCGAGTACGCCGCCACACGGTTGCACTACGATCCGGCCGAGCTCTCGATGCTCCCCGGCCTGGTGACGGAGTCGTTCGCCGGCATCGGGAATCCTCACGCGATCGCGCCGCTGCCGGCCGGCGCGACCGTCGTCGACATCGGATGCGGGGCAGGTACGGACCTTCTGCTGGCGGCGCTCCATGTCGGCCCGCGCGGGCGCGCGATCGGCGTCGACATGACAGAAGCGATGCGCGATCGGGCGCGGCAAGGTGCGACGGCGTGCGGCCTGGCCCACGTCGAGGTGCGCGAAGGAGAAGCCACCGCGCTGCCGATTGAGACCGGGAGCGTGGACGTCGTCTTGTCCAACGGCGTCTTGAACCTCGTGCCTGAGAAGCGAGAGGCGATCGCCGAGATTCGGCGCGTCTTGAAACCCGGCAGCCGTGTGCAGATCGCCGACATCGTGCTCGGCGTCGAGCTGCCGGAGGACGCACGCCAGGACATCGATCTCTGGACCGGTTGAATCGCCGGTGCTCTGCTGGAAGCAGAGCTTGTGGCGGCATTCGCGGAGGCGGGCTTCACCGACGTGCGAATCACCGAGCGATTTCACTGCTTCGACGCGACGTCCAAGGAAGGAACGGCACGACGGTACGGTGTCGTGGGCGTCAATCTGTCGGCGACTCGCGCGCATGACTGACGGACGTGCCTTACTCCTGTTCACTCCGTCGGCGCGGCCGTCCAACGACAGCCGCGCGTGATTTGCACTCGGCTGGCGAGGAGCGCACATGACACAGACGACGATCACTCCGGAAATGAGCGCGCTGAAGACGCGGCTCAAGACCACCTGGGAGTCCGGCGACTACGGCGTGTTCGCGAAATATCTCGAGAAGGGCGCGCTCGAATTCTTCGCGCGCCTGAACATCGCTCCGGGAACCCGGCTCCTCGACGTTGCGTGCGGGGCCGGCCAGCTGACGCTTCCCGCCGCGAGGCAGGGCGTCCAGGTCACCGGTCTCGACCTCGCGGCCAACCTGGTGCGGCAGGCTCGGGCCAAGGCAGCGGAAGAGGGGCTCACTGTTCAGATCGACGAAGGCGATGCCGAGAGCCTGCCGTATCCCGATGCGTCGTTTGACGCCGTGATGAGCTTGATCGGCTCGATGTTCGCGCCGCGCCCGGAGCTGGTCGCGTCGGAAATGATCCGCGTGTGCAGACCGGGCGGGCGCCTCATCATGGGCAACTGGACGCCGGAGGGTCACATCGGCCAGATGTTCAAGACGATCGGAAAGCACGTCCCGCCGCCTCCGCATTTTCCGTCGCCGCTGCTGTGGGGCGACGAGGTCACCTGCCGGCAGCGGCTCGGCGCGGGGGTGAAGGATCTGAGAATCACCCGGTACATGTACCCGTTCGAGTACCCGTTTGCCCCGGCGAAGGTCGTCGCCTTCTTCATCGAATACTACGGCCCGACCAACCGGGGCTACTCATCGCTGAACGGCGACGCGCAGACGTCGCTGCGTGACGATCTGACCGCGTTGTGGTCGCGTAACAACGTGGCGACCGATGGCACGACCCGCGTCCTGGCCGAGTACATCGAGGTCGTCGGCACCCGGGCGTAGACACCTCGCGCGCTCGTTCAGACTGGGCCCGGCCGGACGCGGACGCGCTTCACGCCGCACCGAAGGCAGCGGTGGCATGATAGGTCCGTGAAGGACGTCGCCAAGCCCTGGATCGTGCTCGCCGCCGGCGTGGTCACGGTGCTCGGGATTGCCGTGGCGATCGCCGCGGTCATGACGTCGCGCCGGGACCCGGTGCGGCCGCGCGCGATGGCCGCGCCCAAGCCGCTGCTCTCCACGCCGCCCGCGCGGCCGTTCCTCATGTTCGTCAGCCTGGTGCCCGACGACACGTTCAAGCGCGTCGTCGTCGCGCCGCTCAGCGCGCCGGACGGGGCGCGCTACGTCACCCCGCTCCAGTGCGACCGCGTCTACTACGCGGGCTCCCGAGGCCTGTGTCTGACGCCCGCGACCGATCGTCCGGGCGTCGCGACCTACGTGGCGCGGGTCTTCGACGAGCACTACGCGCCGCTCCGCACGCTGACGCTGACGGGTGCGCCGAGCCGCACGCGGCTGTCGCCGGACGGGCGCCGCGCGGCGTTCACCGTCTTCGACGAAGGGCACTCGTACGCGGACGGCGTCTTCTCCACGCGGACGACCATCATCGACACGAAGGCCGGCACGGTGATCGGCGATCTCGAGAGCTGGGCCATCACCCGCGACGGCGCCCCGTTCGCCGACCGCGACTTCAACTTCTGGGGCGTGACGTTCGCGCCCGACGGCAACACGTTCTTCGCGACGCTGCGGACGAAGGGCAGCGCCTACCTCATCGAGGGCGACGTGGACGCCCGCACGGCGCGCGTGCTGATGCAGGGCGCCGAGTGCCCGTCGCTCTCGCCGGACCGCGCGCGCATCGCGTTCAAGAAGCGTCTTGGGGGATCCGGGGGGTGGTGGCAGCTCTCGCTGTACGACCTGGCCACCCACGCGGTGCGCCCGCTGAGCGGCGACACCGAGAGCGTGGACGATCAGGTCGAGTGGCTGGACGCCACGAGCCTGATTTATTTCCGTCCCAACGCCGACGGCAACATCATCTGGCGTCTTCCCGCGGACACCGGCGGGCCGCCGCAGCCGTTCGTCCGTGAAGGGTTCTCGCCGGCGGTCGTGCGGTAGACCGCAACGCCAGATGGCGAGGCAAGCCGCCAATCGCGTCGACAGCCGTCGATCACCGACTTGACAGGTCGGATATCGGATCGTTACGATTCGGACTCTATTTGATAATGAGTCTCATTATTGCTACCGAGCGCGATGGGCTCGTACAAGGAGTGTCGATGCGTCCGATTCCTGTCCTGATCCTCCTGGGCTGTCTTTCTACGGCGTGGACGCCAGCGTTCGCGCAGGAGCGCGCGTATTTCGTGACCTACGACCACTACCTCGAGGAACGGGGCAATCTCGAGATGGCCCTGTCGGCCACCACCGGTCTTCCGAAAGATGGCGGCGCTGTCTACACCGCTCCCTGGCTGGAACTGGAATACGGCCTCACGGGTTGGTGGACGGCGGAGCTGTACCTGGAAGGCGTGACCACACGACGCAATGGTTCAGCGTTCACGGGCTGGCGCTGGGAGAACCGCTTTCGACCGTTGAAGGGCGAGCATCGCGTCAACCCCGTCCTCTACATCGAGTACGAGAGCATCAACGAGGCGACCCGCATCCAGAAGGAGATCGTCGGGAGCGGGCGGTTGTCGTCCGAGCCCATCGCGGATCTTCGGCAGGAGCATGCCCACGAACTCGAGGCGAAACTCATCCTGTCGAGCGCCGCGCGCGGCTGGAATGTCTCCGAGAACTTCATCGTGGAGAAAAATCTCTCCGGCGACGAAGGCCTTGAATTCGGGTACGCCGTCGGCGTGTCGAGATCCCTGGGAGGCCTCGCACGCGGCACGGCCTGTCGCTTCTGCCGTGAGAATTTCGTCGCGGGCGTAGAAGCGTACGGCGGCCTCGGCAGCACGCAGGAGGCCGCGTGGGCCCGGACGCGTCATTTCATCGCGCCCGTCCTGGCCTGGCGCGTCGGCGATCGCTCGCTGTTGAAGGTGTCGAGCGGGTTCGGACTCACGCCGGAGAGCGATCGAGTATTGTTTCGCGTCGGCTATGCGTACGAGCTCCCGCTCGGAGCGAAATAATGCAGGGGGCTCCGCGCGGACTCACAGGGCTCTTCGTGCTCATCGCGGCGCTTGCGTACGGCGCGCAAGGACGCGATCGCGACGCGACCTGGATCGCGCCGGCCGGCCACGCCTCGCGCGTGAATCCGTTCGCCGCCCGGGCCGATGCCGCGGCAGGAGGGCGCAAGATATTCCGGCAACGCTGCGCGTCGTGCCATGGCGACGCGGGGCGAGGCACGCCTAAGGCGCCGGACCTTACGGAGCGAGAGGTTCACGCCCAGACCGACGGCGCGCTGTTCTGGAAAATCAGCCACGGGAACGCCCGCACCGGCATGCCGGCATTCAGCTTTCTGCCGGAACAACAGCGCTGGCAACTCATCCTGCACCTGCGGTCGCTGACGGACGTCACGACACCCTGATCGATGGCAGGCTCGCGATGTGTGCCGCGGTGGGACTGACGTCCTTGCGTGTCCTGATTCGGCTAGGAGTGACCGGCGAACTGGTCGATCAATCATGCTGAAACGCTCCGCCATCTTCGTGCACCGCTGGCTCGGTGTGGCGCTGTGCCTGTTGTTCCTCCTGTGGTTCCCGTCGGGGATCGGGATGATGTACTGGGATTTTCCAGGCGTCAGCGCCGGCGATCGGCTCGACCGGGCCGCGTCGCTCGATCCGTCGACGATTCGGCTGTCGCCGGCCGAGGCGTACGCGGTCACCGGCCAGCCGCAGGCGCAGCCGCCGTCGCAGGTGCGGCTCAACACATTCGACGGCCGCCCCGTCTATCGATTCCACGCCGCCGGCGGCGAGAGCGTCGTCTACGCGGATACCGGCGCGCGGCAGACCGGCGTGTCCAACGATCTGGCCGCACGTGTGGCGTCGGCCTGGGTCCGGCAGCCGGCCGCCGCCGCCACCGTCGCCACGATCGACGATGCGGATCAGTGGACGGTGCAGGGGTCGTTTCGCTCGCAGAGGCCGCTGTCGAAGTTCTCGTGGCCGAACGGCGAACAGGTGTACATCTCGCGCTCCTCAGGCGAGGTGGTGCAATACACCACGACCGCCTCGCGCCTCGGCGCGTATCTCGGCCCGATCCCGCACTGGATCTACTTCACGCCGCTGCGCAGGCATCAGGCGGCGTGGAGCCGGTTCGTCATCGGGTCCTCGGGCGCCGGCGCGGTTGCCGCCCTGCTCGGGATCGTCATCGGCCTCTGGATGTATTCGCCCTCGCAGCGCTACCGCCTCGACGGGGCCGCGACCGCTATTCCGTATCGGGGACAGAAGCGCTGGCACACGGTGCTCGGGCTGATCTTCGGCCTCGGCGCGGCGACGTGGGCGTTCAGCGGGATGCTGTCGATGGATCCGTTCCCGCCGCCGCCGGCGCGCCACTCCACGGACATCCCGGAGGCGCTGCGCGGACGTCCGGCGCTCGCGGCCTTCGCCGCGAGCGGTCCGCGTGCGGCGCTCGCGGCGCTGCCGGCCCTCGGCGTGAAGGAGTTGGAGCTGATCTCGTTTGGCGGGGAGCCGGTGTACATCGCGACGCTGGACGACGGCGGGACGCGCGTCGTGCCGCTTGGGGGACCGCCGCGAGAGCAATTCGATCGGCAGCGGATCGTCGATCTGGTGTCACGCGCGTCGCAGCCGGACGGCCTCGCTGAGACGCGCGTGCTCGACCGGTACGACGTGTATTACCTCGATCGCCGCCGGTTGCGCCCGCTCCCGGTGATTCTCGTGCGCGTGAACGACGCCGAGCAGACGCGCTATTACATCGATCCGAGAACCGCGCGCGTCGTTGGCGGCTACAGCGCGCACACCTGGACGAGCCGCTGGCTCTATCACGGTCTGCACTCGCTGGACTTCCCGTGGCTCTACGACCATCGGCCCCTCTGGGACCTCGTCGTCATCACCTTCATGCTGGGTGGGGGAGCGCTCTGCGTGACGTCGCTGATCCTCGCGTGGCGGGTGATCGGGTCGCACCTGCCCGCCCGATGATCGCCGCTGCGCGGGCGACGAGGCCTGCCCAGGGGGAGGCGACTTGGCTTCCAGCGCCGCCCCAACAATCGGTTGCGGCGACGCTGACGGGACGCTCCCTGCCCGGGCGTTCGGCTACGCGCGCAGGAACGGCTTGACGGCCTCGAGCACGGCCGACTTGCTCTTCGGCTTTTCCATCGCGCCCATGAAGACGCCGTCGTCGACCTTGAGCTTCAGGAGACTGCCGATGATCGCCGCGTGACGCGCCTCGACCCCGTAGATGCCGGCTGCGGCCTGCAGGATGTCCTTGTTCTTGATGCTCCCGGCCGCGCCCAGATAGGCGTGCACGCCGGTGTTCTCGAACGTATGAGCCAGCATCAGGAAATGTTCCCGATCCTTGAAGGCGTCGCCGAAGTTCACGTTCGGCGCCGCGACCGGCGAGCCTCCGATCTTGCGGATGGTGGCGGACAGCGCATCGACGTGCGCCTGTTCATCGCTGCCGATCGCGCGCAGGTATTCGGCTTCGCGGCCCGAGACGAGCGAGCGCGCGTTGCCCTGTGCGTAGAACGCCGCCTCCAGATACTCGAGCGTCAGCGCGTAATTGAGCACGTCGAGATCCGTGGCGAAGTCGGGCGCGCCGGCCCAGGCCCACCGCTCGTTCAGCATTTGCATCGCGATCGCGGTCGGGATGACGGCCGCCGTCGTCTTCAGAAAGTCTCTACGATCCATGATCTCTCCCTCTGTTGGTTCTTGTTTAGTTCGCGATGAACGGTTTGGCGGCGGCAAGCACTTCGTCCATCGTCTTGTGGGCTTCGATCGGCGAAGGAAACGGTGTGCCGCCGATCATGTCGGCGAGGATCGCCGCGTGGCGGGACTCGACGCCGGCGATGGCCGCGGCCGCCGCAAGGATGTCGCCGTTCTCGATCATCGTCACCTGGCCGTGGTACGCCGCGACCCCGAGCTCCTCGAACGTCGAGGCCGTCTTGAGAAACATTGCCTTGCTGGTGAAGGTGCCGGCGGGGTACTGGAACGTCGGCTTCTTCGCGGGCTTGCCGCCAAGCTTCTCGATGGTCTTGCGGAGGGTCTCGACATGGTCCTCTTCGTGATCGCGAATGGCTTTGATCACATCGTGTTCGCGGTCGGAGAACAGATGCGCGTCCGCGCCGCGCTTGTAGAAGTCGGCTTCCAAGTACTCCAGGGTCAACGCGTAATTGAGAATCTTCAGGTCATCGGACATTTCGTCTACCTCCATTAAGACCTACGTCGTCCCGCCGACGATGGATGCCGAATGGATGAGCACGGCGGTCGGGGCGATTGCCTGAATGATTCAGCGGGGAAGCGGCGTTCCCGGCGTGCGCGTCCGAACCACCCCAGCCGGTGCATAGGCGATCGGAACTCGAGGTGTACGATCGCGCGACGAGAACAGCGCAGCGCGTCAGGGAAAACCCGTAACCAATGACGGGACATCCTCGGCGCGACGTGCGTGCGGCGGCTACTACTTCTTCGGCGTCGGCGTGCAGCGCGCGGGACTGTCGGCCGGCCCCTTGTCGCGATACACCTCGTGGCAGTTCGAGCAGGCGTCGGCGATGTTGTTCGTGGCGTCCGACACCTGCTCCTGATTCTTCGCGCGGGCGGCCTGCAAGGCGGCGCGGCCCGCCCCCCGCATCTCGCGCGCGAATTTCTGGAAATCGGGCTGGTTGATCGGGACCGGCTTCCCGTTCTGGCACGAACGTCCCGGCGTCAGAATCAGATCGACGCCGTTGGTGAGCGCGATCGCGGCGTTTTCGACGATCTCCCACCCGGAGTACGCGCTCGCGTAGGTTTCGGTCGAAGAGCTGGCGGATTCGCTGCGTTTCTTCGGAGCGGCGGGGTCGTGCTGCTGGACGTCGAAGATCAGGTTCGCGTTCGGGAAGTAGATGCCGCGCATCACCTGCGCGAGCGTGCCGGTCGGCGCCGGCGCCGGCGCGAGCCTGGCCGCCGGTTTGGGCGCCGGACTCTGGGCGGCGGTCATCGCGGTCAGCAAGGCCAGCGTGAAGCCGACAGTGAGCAGTCTCATCGCTTACACCTCGCGCACGGGATACTTCGCCAGCTTGCGCTGGAGCGAGCGGCGGTGAATGCCGAGCAGCCGCGCGGCGCCCGACACGTTGCCGTCGCAGTCGGCGAGCACGCGCTGGATGTGCTCCCATTCCACGCGGGCGAGCGACGGCACGCCCTGCGGCGCCGGTTCTCGTGAGGCCGTGGCATCGAACGCGGCGACGATCTGGTCGGCGTCCACCGGCTTGGTGAGGTAGGTCGTCGCGCCGGCGCGGACGCTCTCGAGCGCGGTGGCAATGCTGCCGTACCCGGTGAGCACCACGACGTTCGTCGTGGGGTCGAGTCGCTTCAGCTCCCGGACGAGATCGACGCCGGAACCGCCTGGAAGTCGGAGATCCAGCAGCGCGAGCTCCGGGCTTTCGGCGCCCGCGGACGTGACCGCTTCGTGGTAATCGGCCGCGCCGCGGACCTCGAATCCGCGCGCGCGGAACGCCTGCATCAGCCGCTCCCGGAACCGCTCGTCGTCGTCGACGATCAGGAGCGTGCGTCCGTCGCGCGACTCGGGGGGCGCCGTCATCGCGTCGCCTCCGCGGACGGCGCTGGCAGGTCGAGGATGGCGGTGGTGCCGTGGTCCGAGTGCAGCGTCAGCGAACCGCCGATGCGCTCGGCGAAGAGCCGCGCAAGGAACAGCCCGAGGCCGAGCCCGCGTCCAGGTTCCTTCGTCGTGAAGAACGGCTCGCCCGCCCGGCTCAGCACATCGGCCGACATCCCACGTCCCTCGTCTTTGACGATGAGGCGGACGGCATCCCCGTGGCGCGCGACGTCGATCGCCACCGACTCGGTGCCGGGAGTCGCGTCGAACGCATTCTTCACGAGTGATGCGACGACCTGCCTGAACCCCGCGCGGGGCACGTCGATCGTCGGGAGGTCGCCGTGGATTCGGATGTCGAGGCGCGCCGCCAGATCGAAGGGCAGGCGATTGCGGATCTCGGCGACGATCGTCTTCACGTCAACCCGCTCGGACTCGTCCGGGGTCATGCCTCCCGCGCGTCCGCTCATCTGATCGAGGATCGCCTGACACCGATCCACTTCCAGCCGGATCAGCCGCGCATCGTCGGCCAGCGCGGAGATGCCGCCCGAGGCCTCGGTGGATCGCTCCAGCTCTCGCGCCGCGATCGCGATCGTGGCGAGCGGTGTCGAGAGCTCGTGCGCGGCGCCGGCAGCCAGCGTGGTCAGCGATGCGAGGTACTCGTTCCGCGCGGCGCGGACGCGCATCTGCCCCAGCTCCCGCTCGCGCCGGGCCAGCGCGTTGGACGCCTGCACGACGAAGTACGCGACCAGCTCGGTCGTGACCGCCACGGCGATCCACATCGTGAACAAGTGCGTGGGGAAATCGTTCAGCCGGTGATGGCCGGGCACGAGCTCGGTCGTGTGCCAGTAAATCAGAACACCGTACGCCGCGGTCGCGAATGCGCCGATGAACCATCCCGCGGCCGCGCCAAGCGTGACCGCAGCCAGCCCAACCTGTACCGCGTACACCACGCTGAAAGGATTGAATGGACCACCGGTCAGCTCCAGCAGACCGGTCAGCAGCAGCACGTCGAGCGCCAGTGCCGCCGCGCCGGCTGAAACGGGAATCGACGAATCGCGCGACAGCCGCCGGGCGACGGCAGCGTTGGTCAGGGCTGCCGCGCCGATGATCCAGATCAGATGATCGAGCGGGAGATCGAGGGTCGGGAGCAGCGCCGCGGCCAGCACGACCAGCGCCTCGATGCACGCGGTCGTCCATCGGAGGCGCACGAGCCACGGCAAGGCGGTGCCGGAGGTCGCGCCGAGATACCAGGGTTGAGCGGCGGCCACGGTCCTTCAGTGTAGCGGTGATGCCTCGCGTCCCATGCGACATCTTGCCGCACGTCCACTCGCCCGTCGGGCCCGTAGACTGCATCGATGGTGCGATTTCGCGTGATGCTGATGGCCTTGTGGACCGCAACGGCCCTCTGTGCGCCTTCCGCGATCGCCCAGTCGGTTTCGCTCTCCGGCACGGTGCGCGACCAGACCGGTGGCGCGCTGCCTGGGGTGTCGGTTGAGCTTCGCGCCCCAGCTGGATCGCCCGTGCTCGCGGTGACCGATGCGCAAGGGGCGTTTCGCTTCGACCACCTCGCATCGGGGCACTACCAGGCCTTGTTTACGTTGATCAACTTCGCCACGACCCGCCGCGACGTCGAGGTGCCGCTCTCCGGGACCGTTCGTCTCGATGCGACCTTGCATCTGTCCTTGAGCGCGGACGTCACCGTGACCGGTAAGCGGACGTTTGCGAACCTGGCGGACGTCGAGAACCCGGCGGAAAATCTCGTGGGCATCGCCCAGTCGGCCAGCCAGGGCGCCATCACCTCGAAACAGCTCGATGCGCGGCCGATCATGCGCGCCGGCGAAGTGCTGGAAACGGTACCGGGCGTGGTCATCAGCCAGCACAGCGGCGAAGGCAAAGCCAATCAGTACTACCTGCGCGGCTTCAATCTCGACCACGGTACCGATTTCGCGTCGACGGTCGCCGGCATGCCGGTCAATATGCCGACGCATGCGCATGGCCACGGCTACTCCGATCTGAATTTCCTGATCCCCGAATTGGTGAGCGGCGTCCAGTACGCCAAGGGGCCCTATTTCGCAGATCAAGGTGATTTCGCGACGGCCGGATCGGCCAACATCAATTACGCCAGCGTGCTCGACCGGCCCATCGTGCGCGTGGGCGGCGGAGACGAAGGCTTCGGCCGGGCGATGGTGGCGGCATCGCCAGCCGCCGGGTCCGGCCATGTGCTCGCGGCGCTCGAGGCCGAGCACAACGACGGCCCCTGGGAACATCGCGACGATTATCGAAAGGTGAACGGCGTCCTTCGGTACAGCCGCGGCGACGCGGTAAATGGCCTGTCCGTCACCGGAATGGGATACCAGGCCAGGTGGAACTCCACCGATCAAGTGCCACAACGCGCGATCGATACGGGCCTCATCGGCCGGTTCGGCGCTCTGGATCCGACCGACGGCGGCGACACCTATCGGTACAGCGGCACGGTCGAATGGCAGCGCTCGCGGAACAACGCCACGACCAAGATCGTCGCCTACGGCATCGGCTACGATCTGAGCCTCTTCTCGAACTTCACGTTCTTCCTCGACGATCCGGACCACGGCGATCAGTTTCACCAGAGCGACCATCGTTTCGTCAGCGGGGCCAAGGTGAGCCAGCGACGAATTGCCCACTGGGGTGGTCGCGAAGTGCAAAATATCGTCGGCGTGCAGCTCCGCAACGACGACATTACCAACGTGGCGCTGTACCGGACCGAAGGCCGTCGGCTGCTCCGCACCGTTCGACAGGACGCGGTCCTGGAGACGAGCGCCGCCGGCTACGCGCAAAATGAAATCGTCTGGACGCCTTGGCTGCGGACGCTCGGTGGTCTGCGGCTCGACGGCTATC
>JAYVYV010000139.1:0-4507 GCA_043783985.1 Acidobacteriota bacterium
ACCGACTACACGCTGACGCCCGCGCCCGACGGCGATCTGCTGACGTTCCCCAGCGCGTTCATCACGCCTCACGCATCGAACAACACGGTGCGATGCCGCTATTTTCCCGCGCCCGGGGCCAAGGCCGCGGTCCTGGTGATGCCGCAGTGGAATTCCGACGCGGGCGGACACGTCGGTCTGTCCAGGCTGCTCGCGTGGAACGGCATGAGCGCCCTGCGCCTCAGCCTGCCGTATCACGACCAGCGCATGCCGGCCGAGCTCCGCCGCGCCGACTACATCGTCAGCGCGAACGTCATGCGGACGCTTCAGGTGTGCCGGCAGGCGGTGCTCGACGCGCGTCGCGCGATCGCGTGGCTGAAGGTGCGGGGGTACGAGCGCATCGGGATCCTCGGCACCAGCCTGGGATCCTGTCTCGCGCTGCTGACCGCGGCGCACGAGCCGCTGGTCGACGCCGAGGCGCTCAATCACATCTCGCCCTATTTCGCCGACGTCGTCTGGCGCGGCCTGTCGACGCGCCACGTGCGCGAGGGGCTGGACGGACATGTGGAGCTCGACCTGCTGCGATCGATCTGGCGGCCGATCAGCCCGCGAGGGTATCTGGAGCGGCTCCGCAACCGACAGACGCTGTTGGTCTACGCGCGGTACGATCTCACGTTCCCGGTGGATCTGTCGGAAGATCTGGTGCGCGCGTTCAAGGATCTCGGCATCCCGCACGAAGTCGCGGTGCTGCGCTGCGGCCACTACAGCACCGGCAAGGCGCCGTTCAAGTTCGTGGACGGATATATCCTGACGCGCTTTCTCAAACGGGCGCTGAACAGCGAACGCCGAACGTAGAACGACGAACGCGAACGACGAACGGCGAACGACGAACGACGAACGACGACCGGCGGGGAATGTCGTTCGCCGTTCGTGGTTCGTCGTTCAGAGGTATTTGAGCAGTCCCCCGAGCGCCTTGAGGAGGACGTCCGCGAGGCTGCGGACGAGCGGCGAGATCTCGCCTTCGTTGACGGCCGTGGCGACCGTGACCGGACTGGTGACAAAGAGCCAGATCGTCGCCGCGGCCAGCACGATGCTGACGAGGGCGATCAGGGTGAACAGGCTGACGCCGAGGCGTTGCAGGCTCATGGCACTTCGAGCACGATCTTGCCGAACTGTCCCGACTCTTCCATCCTCCGGTGGGCGTCCGCGGCTTCGGCCAGCCGGAACGTGCGATCGACCACCGGCTTCAGCTGGCCGGCGAAGAAGAAGCGCGCGGCGCGCAGCAGCTCACCTTTCGTGCCCATGTAGGAGCCCAGAATGGAGAGTCGCCTGGAGAACAGCGCGCCCAGGTCGATCGCCCCGTTGGCGCCGGTCGTCGCGCCGCAGGTGACCAGCCGCCCGCCGCGGGCCAGCGATCGGACGCTTTTCGGCCACGTCGCCTCTCCGACATGTTCTATGACGACATCCACCCCCCGGCGGTTCGTCATCCGCTTGATCTCTTCGGCGAGGTCCTGCCGATGGTGGTGGATCACCTCGAACGCCCCCAGGGCCCTGGCGCGTTGGAGCTTGTCGTCGGTCCCGGCGGTCGCAAACACGCGGGCGCCGTGCAGGCAGGCGATCTGAATGGCCGCCTGACCCACACCGCTGCCGGCCGCCAGCACCAGGACATCCTCGCCCCGTTCGAGCCTGGCCCGCGTCATCAGCATGTGCCACGCCGTGAGGAACGTCAGCGGGAACGCCGCGGCCTGCACGAAATCGATCTCGTCGGGGATCGAGATCAGATTCTGCACCGGCACCTTCACGTATTCGGCGTAGCCGCCGGGATGGTTCACGTAGCCGAGGACTTCGTACCGCGCGCACTCGTTGTCGCGGCCCGACAGGCAGACGGTGCAGCGGCCGCAGCTGACGCCGGGCTGCAGCATGACGCGGCGTCCGATCGACACGTCCTCCGCGGCCGACGCCGCGACCTCGCCCGCGACATCGCTGCCGCTGATGTGCGGCATCGGAATGCGCACGTTGCGCAGGCCGCCTCGCGCCCAGAGATCGAGATGGTTCAAGGCGCAGGCGCGCACGCGCACCAGCACCTCACCGGGCGCAATGTCCGGATCCGGAGCGTCCTCGTAGCGCAGGACCTCCGGGCCGCCGTGCTGATGGAAGCGGACGGCCTTCATGGGAGTGGGTAATGTGGTGAGTTGGTTAATTGGTAGTGAAATTACCAAACTAACCGGCTACCAACTTACGGATTTTCGCGCGTCAGTGTATCAGAAGGCGTCCGGGGCAAGGATGACGGGCTCGCCGAGGCCAAGCGCGCCGAGATCCGCACCGATCGCGTCGAGATCGCCGACGACGAGGGTGACCATGCGGGCGGGGTCGAGATGCCGCGCCATCACGCGCGACACGTCATCGGCCGTCACGCGCTCGATCCGCGGGACGAACTGTTCGAAGTAGTCGTCGGGCAGATCGTAGAGCGCGAGCTGCAGGGCGCCGCGTCCGATCTGCTCGCCGGTCTCGAAGCTTCGCGCGTAGCCGCGCGTCAGCGCCGCGATGCCGAGCTCGAGCTCGGCCGGCGTCACCGGACGCGATCCGCGGATACCCGCGATCTCGCCCAGCGACTCCTCGATCGCCTTCGCCGTCCCGCTCGTCTGGACGCTGACCTGCAGGACGAACGGCCCCGACCGGCGCCGGAACTCGAACGCGGTGCGCGCGCCGTAGGTCAGCCCCTTGTCCTCGCGCAGGTTGAGGTTGATCCGGCTCACGAACTGCCCGCCGAGAATCGTGTTCGCGACGACGAGCGGATGGTAGTCGGGCGTGTCGCGCGCCACCGACACCTGGCCGATGCGCAGCTCGGACTGCGGTGCGCGCGGGCGCGGCACGATGTTGAGCCGCGCCGACTGCGGCAGCGATCCGCCGTCGCCAGGCTCCCCGTCGCCGCCTCCGGTCCAGTCGGCGAACGCCTCGGACGCCATCTGCACCATCCCAGCGTGATCGCAATCGCCGACGGCGATCAGCGTGGACACGCCTGGCCGAATCGCCCGCGCATGAAACTCCCGCGCATCGTCCACCTGCATCGTCGCGAGCGACGCCTCGCTGCCGATCGGCGAGTGGCCGTACGGATGCGCGCCGTAGACGAGCCGCAGAAACGCGCGGTCGGCGACGGCGCCCGGCATGTCGCGCATCTGGGTCAGGCGGTGCAGGCGCAGCTGCCGGACACGCGAGAAATCCGCCTCTCTGATGGCCGGGCGGACGACGACGTCGGAGAGGAGGTCGAGGGCGCGGCGGTCGAAGCGGCTGAGGACGGTGACGCTCGCCGCGGTCGCGTCCGACCCGATGTCGGTGTCGAACTGCGCCCCGAGCCGCGCGAGCGCTTCGTGGATCTCGATCGCCGACCGATCGTCGCTGCCCTCGTCGAGCATGTCGGCGGTGACGGCGGCGAGCCCTTCCTTCCCCGCGGGATCGGACGAGGCGCCGCGCCGGATCAGCAGCGTGAACGCGATGAGCGGCACCTGCGTGTGGCGGACGGTCCACACGCGCAGCCCGTTGGGCAGCGTCGACTTCTCGATGGCCGGAAACGGGAACGGTCGCGTCGGTCCGGGCGACGGCAGCTGCGAACGATCGACCTTCGCGCCCCGACCCGGGTCGGTTGGCGGGGCCTGCCCTGAGCCTGGTCGGAGGTTCACGAGACGGCCGCCGTCACCGAGTCGGGCGCCGCGAGCGACGCCCGGCCGTGCGGGACGATGCTGAGCGTCACGCGCCGCGCGGGATCGAGGTAGCGGTTGACGACCGCCTGGAGCGACGCCTTCGTGCATACCTGATAGCGCGCCAGATCTTTCGGGAAGTACGCCGGGTCCTTGAGGAACACGTTGTAGGCGTTGAGCTGATCCGATTTGCCGCCGAAGCCGCCGACGGTCTGCAGCCGGAACATGAACTGCGCCTCGGTCTGAACGCGCCCGCGATCGATCTCTTCGTCGGTCGGGCCGTCAGCGGCGAGCCGCGCGATCTCCTCGAAGATCACGCACTCGAGCTCGGCGAGCGTGTGTCCGGGCGCTGCGGTCGCGGTAATCTGCGCGTAGCCCATCATCTCGCGCGAGTTCTGCGACGCGGAGACGTCGGTGGCCAGCCGTTCGTCGAATACGAGCCGCCGGTAGAGGCGCGACGTCTTGCCGTTGGCGAGCAGGTCGGTCGCGAGATCGAGATCCGCGTCCCCCTCGGCGAACATCGCAGGGGTGAGCCACGCGAGGTACAGCCGCGGCAGCTCGACGCGGTCCTCGAACTGGATGCGGATGTCGCGCGCCAGCGAAGCGCCGACGTCGATCGGATCGACGCGCGCGCCGGCTTCGAGCTCGCCGAAATAGCGCTCGACCAGCGCCAGCGCCTGCTCCGGATCGATATCCCCGGCCAGCGCGATCGAGGCGTTGGCCGGGTGATAGTAGCGGCGGAAAAAGGCGCGCACCTCGTCGAGCTTCGCCGCCTGGAGATCCGCGATGTCGCCGATCGTCGTCCAGTGATACGGATGATCGGGCGGAAACAG
>JAYVYV010000140.1:0-12343 GCA_043783985.1 Acidobacteriota bacterium
CCGCGGCGGCCGCAAAGGCAAGAAACCGGGCGGCGGACGCATCCAGGTGCTGCAGCGATTCGGCGCGATGTGGAAACCGATCGCGACCATCGCGCTTCCGCCGCACGTGAAGTTCGAAGACTATTCGGCCGTCTCGCTGCGCGGTAGGCGCATCGCCGTCATCTCTCAGCAGACGTCGAGGCTGTGGATCGGCACGCTGCGATTCGGCGACTGGACGATTGCCGGACGCGGCTCGATCTACGACTTTCCGAGAAACAAGAAAGGCAAGCCGAAGTACTGCACGCTCGAGGGACTGTGCTGGCTGTCGCCGCGCACCTTCGTCGCGGTGTCCGATTTGTCGAAGGGCGACTACGCGAAGCGCTGCCGGAAGCGGGATCAATCGATCCACCTGTTCCGGATTCCGTCGCGGCGCGCTGCTACTTCGGCTTAGTGCCTGCCGCCGCGCGCTGCTCGGCCGCCCGGGCGGCGCTCAGCACGTGCTCGACCGCCTTGTTGCCCTCGTGGCACGCGTACTCAAACATCTGGTACGACGGATCCCGGTTCAACGGAATCGCCACCGTCCACGGCCGCGTGTAGACGTTCGGATCTTCGTTCGTGACCTGATAGTCGATCGTGTCCGCGTCGCTGCGCGTGAACCTTTCGACCAGGCGCAGCGCGGCGCTGTGCGGGACGCCCCGAATCCGCGCCGACGCGGCGTTGGTCGCGATCCAGCCTTTGTCGTTGAAGTTGATCGTCTCGACGACCAGGGTGTTGCCGTCCCAGCGGCCGCGCGCGTCGCCGGTCCACGAGCGGATGCCGGCGTCGAGGTGCGGGCGCCCGTCGACGGGAATGATCCGCGCCTCGTGGATCATCTCGTGGACGATGGTCACGTAGCCGGGCGTCTGCAGAATCTGGTAGGCGTTGTTGTAGCCCGCGGGAAACATCCGGCCCGGGCCGCGGGTGATGCAGCGGTCCCACGGGCTCATGAACTCGTACGACTCTTCGTTGGTCAGGTTCCGATCGCGCGCCGCCTCGGCCTCCGGCTTGAGGGGCACGCGCCCGTCCGGCGGATCCGTCACCAGCGACGTCCGCCGCGTGCCGACGACTTTCGTGCCCGAGTCGAACCAGACGTCGTTGTAGCTGCCGACGTCGCCCGGCCGCGGATGGCTGTCGTTCTCCTCGCGCCGCTCGGCCGACTGGCGCTCGAGCGCCGCGGCTTCCTGTTCGGTGAGAAACGGTTTGTCCGCCAACGCGCGCGGCCGCTCGAACGGCGTGATCGTCGCGTTGGTCCACATCCCCTGCAGATCCGGCGCGCCGTCCGGCGTCCGCGGCGGCGTCCACGTCTTCTTCGCCGTCGTCGCCGTCGTCGCCGTCGTCGCCGTCGTCGCCGTCGAGCGCGTCTGGCCGGCGGCCGGTATCGGCGTGAGCGATGCCGCAGCCATCGCCACCGCCAGCACCGCGCAGGAGTGAAAGGCGTTTCGCATGGCGCATTCTACGCCTCTGCCGTGCTCTGGGGCCGCGCAGCGGGCGTCCCATCCCGCGGCCTCGCTTTGTAAACGGTAAATTTACAATTCCGAATTTACACGACCGGCTTGTGCAGCACTTCCTGCGGTTCGGACGCCTTCTTCTTGCCGCCGAGCCCCTGAATCTGGAGGGTCGGCTGCTCCTTGAGGACGTGCTGGGCGTAGAGCTTGGCCATTTCCGCGTTGTGCGCGGATTCCTTCGCGAGCTCCTCCGGCGTCTTGTGCGCCTTCTTCTGCGCCGCGAGCTTCTCTTCGCGCGCGTTCTTGGCGATGCCCATGTCTTCCATGTCGGTCTGGGCGCCGGCACGGACCGCCTCTTCGTTCAGCTTGAGCCGGTGCTCCTTCGAGTCGAGCTGCACCGACTTGCCGCCGGCGAAGATCTCGTGACGCCCGTGCTCCTCGTACCACTTGGTGAGGGTCGCCGTCATGTGCATCTTCTCGATGATGTTGCGCCAGCCGATGCCGGTGTTGTAGGCGCAGAAGGAGATTTCTCCCTGCTGCGTGGCATACGGGATGATGCACATCTCGGTGCGGCGGAAGTCGTAGTTGAACAGATCCTGGAACCACATCCCGGCGATGAACAGGAAGTTCCAGCGATCGGCGCGGCGCTTCTCGATATCCTGCATGGTGCGGTCGCCGCTCGTCTTGCCGTACGCGCCCGATTCGGCCTTCTTCGTCCCGCCGAACGTCTTGTCGAACTTCTTGAGCAGGTCGGTCAGCTTGAAGTGCGTCGGCGACTTGAACGAGTCGTAGTTGCGGACCAGCGCGAGCGCCATCCCGAAGACCGACAGGAACCGCCCGCGGCCCGCGTCGCTCACCGCAGCGACGTCCTTGGCGAGCTGCTCGGCCTTCAGGAACGCCGTGACCGGCACCGCTTCCTTGGTTTCCTTGTCGATCATGATCGCCATACCGACGCCGCAGTTCGGATGGCAGCCGCACGTCAGCTGGCCGAATTCCTTCTCGGCGCCGTGCGTCACGTCCGCCCAGTCGGTGAAGCTGCCCATGAACGAAATCGGGAACCAGTCGCGCACCGGCTCGCCGATGCCGGTCTGGTTCTTCACGTCGTGCGCGAGGTGCGACAGCGTGTAGCGCTGCGCGTGCCGGCGCTCGTCGGTGATCTCCTCGTCGCGGCCCGTGAACGACACCGGCTGGAACGACAGGAAGTTGATGGTCTTCGGATTGTCGAGCGCGAACTCGATGATCCGGCCGACCTGTTCGTTGTTGACGCCGTTGACGATCGTGACGACGGGCACGATGTCCACACCGTTGCTGTGGAGGTTCTCGATGGCGCGCAACTTGACGTCGAACAGGTTGCCGACGCGGCGGTGCGCGTTGGCGGCGTTACCGATGCCGTCAAACTGGAGATACGCGTAACGGAGGCCGGCGTCGGCCGCTTCCTTCGCGAACTCCGGCCGCTTGGCAAACTCGATACCGTTGGTTGCCGCCTGCACGCTGTTGTAGCCAACCTTGCGCGCGTAGCGGACCGCGTCGAGGAAGTACGGCGAAATCGTCGGCTCGCCGCCCGAGAACTGCACCGACATCTGTCGGCGCGGCTTGATGCTGATCGCGTTGTCCAGCACCATCTTGATGTCGTCCCACGACAGCTCGTGGACGAACCCGACCTGGTTCGCGTCCATGAAGCAGGGGTCGCACATCATGTTGCAGCGGTTGGTCAAATCGACGGTCAGGACCGACCCGCGGCCGTGTTGAATGGTGGCGCTGCCGTGGTTGTGCAGCTTCTCGTCGTTGTGGGCGCGGATGTCCCGGCCCGGGAACACGTCTTCCAGATGTTTGAAGAAGGCGGTGTCCATCGCCATCACGTCCTCGAAATGGCCGTGCAGCGGGCAGTCCTTGACCATCAGGATCTTGCCGTCGCGCTCGAGGATCGTCGCCTTGATCTCGCCGACTTTTTCGGTCAGGAGATCGTTGACGTCTTTCTTGCCGTCGAGGATCGCCTGACGGGCTTCCCGCGTGCAGGTCGGGCAGAGCGAATCGGTTTCACGCGGCCAGCCCAGCGGCGGCTTCGTTTTCTCGTACGACTTGAGCAGCGGCTTGTCCGACCACTTCGGGATGAACGACGGCCGCTGGTTGATCTGGTTCAGTCCGTTGAACACCACCCAGGCGCCGTTGGCGGCGATGGAGAGTCCCTTTTCGACGAACTTGATAGGCTTGTGCATGCGTAAATAATAGAGGACAAACGCCTTAGCTGATTACATTTTCAGCGAACGGGCATTATCCGGCCTGAACGGGCGGCAGCGGCAGGCAATGGTCATATCCGACCGAATCTGTCGGCATTTAAACTGCCCGCCGTTGTTCTCCTGAGCTATCCTTCGGCGCGAAATGGGACGCACATTCATCGTCGTCGGCCTTGTCGCCTGCGCGCTGGTCCCCAACGCCGCAGCCGTCGTCACCGTCGCGCCGTGAGAACTCCACTGCAGCGTCTGGATGAGCCTTCATCAGGCGCTGAGCGCATAGGCGCGGCTGTGGCCGAGGACGTTGGAGATAGGACACATGACACGTAAAAACACGATCTGCCTCTGGTTCGACAAGGACGTGCAGGACGCGGCGCGGTTCTACGCCGCCACTTTTCCGGATAGTGACGTGACCGCGGTCCACAAAGCGCCTGCCGACTACCCGAGCGGCAAGGCGGGCGATGTGTTGACGGTGGAGTTCACCGTCGTCGGCATTCCCTGCCTCGGTCTCAATGGCGGCCCCGCGTTCAAGCACAACGAGGCGTTCTCCTTCCAGATCGCCACAGACGATCAGGCGGAAACGGACCGCTATTGGAATGCGATTGTCGGCAACGGCGGCCAGGAAAGCGCGTGCGGGTGGTGCAAGGATCGCTGGGGCCTCTCCTGGCAGATCACCCCACGCGCGCTGACTGAGGCCCTGGCGGCCGGCGGTCCGGAAGCGAAGCGAGCGTTCGACGCCATGATGTCGATGAAGAAGATCGACGTCGCCACCATCGACGCGGCGCGACGCGGCTGACGCGGGCGAAGCGGGCGCGCAATCTGTATTCGGTAGGCCGTCACACTTCGTGGGCGAACACTGGGGTCCGCCGAAGAGAATAGCCAGTACGGTGTGGATTCGACCCCGCGACTCCCGCGCCCAAGGTAGGGTCAGATCCCGAGTCGGTGTTTCAGCTCCGGCACCCGGTCGCGGGCGACGCTCAACTCGGCCTTCTGATCGTCCTTCAAGCGCACCAGCACGCCGCCGTCGACCGCCGGAAACAGCTCCTGCACGAAGCCGATGTTGACGATCGTCGCGCGGTGGATGCGCGCGAAGCGGCGCCCGTCGAGCTGCGCCTCGAGCTCGGACGGTCTCGTGTCGATGCACGCGGAGCGAAGCACCGGCGAATGGCACAGTGACCGGAAGCGACGATCGCCGGATGGACGGATGGAAAACGACGTTAGTGGGTGGGGATCGGCCCCTTCGGCGTCGCGGCCTTGGGCGCCCACTGCACGAGCCGACCGTCCTTCGGGACGTGCAAAGTCACCGGTTTCACGTTGTGCGGCAGCGGAACCGCCTTGTGCGCGTTGGCGTACACGGGGTGCTTGCCGTGCGCTTTGTACCAATCCGCGACCTTCGCGTTTTGATACATGTTCTCCACGATCTGACGCCAGCCGACGCCCGTGTTGTACGCGCAGAATGAGATCTCGCCCATCTGGGTTGCGTACGGAATGATGCACATCTCGGTGCGCCTGAAATCGTACGTCCACAGATCCTGAAACCACATGCCCGCGACGAACATCAGCAGCCATTCGTCGTTCTTGCGGTTGCCGTCCTCGCACGCACCGAGGCGGCCGCCGAGCTGTCCTCCGCTCTGCTTGTCGAACTTGTGCAGCAGGTCGATTAGGCGGAAGCCTTCCGGCGCTTGCGTCTGGCGGTAGTTCCGCAGCAGGCTCAGCGCCGTCTGCACGACGGTGAGGAATCGGCCGCGCGCGCTGTCGGAAATGACCTGCGCGTCGCGCATCACCTGTTCGATGTTCAGGAACGCGGAGAGCGGCGCCCACTGCTTCGTCTTCTTGCTGACCATGAAGCCCATGCCGACACCGCAGTCGGGATGACAGCCGCAGTTCAGGGATCCCCAGTCGGCCCCCGGCCCCTGCAGCAGGTCGGTCACGTGCGACATCACGCTGGACGCCGACAGCGGAAACCAGTCGCGCAACGGCTCGGTGACGCCGGTCTGGCGCCGCATGTCCTCGGCGAGGTGCGACAGCGTGTAGCGCCGGGCGTGCCGGTCCTCGTCGCTGATTTCTTCGTCCCGCCCGGTGAAGGCGACCGGCTGGAACGACACGAAGCTGATCTTGTCGCAGTTGTTCAGCGCGAACTTGACGATCGGTCCCACCTGATCGTCGTTGACGGTGTTGACGATCGTCACGACCAGGCAGACATCGATTCCCGCCGCGTGGAGATTCTCGATCGCCCGCAGCTTCACGTCGAACAGGTTGCCGACCCGGCGGTGCGCGTTGGCCTCCTCGCCGACCCCGTCGAACTGCAGGTAGGCGATGCGCATGCCGGCCTCGCGCGCCAGGCGGGCGAAGGCGGCGTCCTGGGCGAAGCGGATGCCGTTGGTCGCAGCCTGCACGCTGAAGTAGCCGACCTTGCGCGCGTAGCGGACCGCGTCCAGAAAAATCGGCGAGATCGTCGGCTCGCCGCCGGAAAACTGCACCGTCATCTGACGCCGCGGCTTGATGCTGACCGCGTCGTCGAGCAACCGTTCGACTTCGGGAAGCGTCAATTCGTGCACGTAGCCGACCTGATTCGCATCCATGAAGCAGGGATCGCACATCATGTTGCAGCGGTTGGTCAGGTCGATGGTCAGCACCGCGCCGCGGCCGTACTTGATCGACGAGGTGCCGTGATTGTGCAGGCCATCAGTGACCGCGGGGAAGTCGCGGCCGGGAAACAGCGATTCGATACGGCGCAGGAACGCGGGGTTGATCGCCAGCGTATCGACGAACGTGCCGTGGCTCGGGCATGTCTTTTCCACGACCACCCGACCGTCTCGTTCCAAGATATGGGCTTTGATCTCGCCGACCTGTTCGTTCACCAGCGATTCCACCGCTTGTTCGCCCGACAGGATCCGCGTTCGTGCTTCTCGCACGCACGTCGGGCACAACGAATCGGTCGTGCGGGGCCACCCGAGCTGTGGCGACGAACGCTCGTGGCTTTTGAGCAGCGGCGCCGTGGACCATTTCGGCTGGAACGCGGCGCCTTCGAACCTGCGGTTGATTGCCTGGAACACGGGCCACAGCAGCCTGGCTCCGCCCGTCAGCGTCAATTCAACGGGTGTCCACGGGTTCATAAAACGATGTCCTTCGCCTACGGCTCGTCCGGTTGTCGTGGACGCCGGTCGCGTATGCGGGCGCGCGACGCAGGCTCGCGGAATATATCACACGGCAGAGTCGTCGACGTGGAGCTGCGCGCGTACGAGCGCCTCCAACGCCGCGCGATCTGTTTTCCCTCGTGCCGTCAGCGGCAGTGCGCCCAGCAGCAGGATCGTCCGTGGAATCTTGTGAGGCGCGAGCCGTTGCGCGCAGAATCGGCGTACCGTGAGCGTGCTGACCGGGTGATCGCCGTTGTCTGCGACGATGCACGCGACAATCTGTTGGCCGCGGCGCGCGTCGGGGGCCGCCAGGATCCGGACGTCCGCGACGCCGGGCATGGTTCGCAGCACCTGCTCGACCTGCTCGGGCTGCACCTTGCGGCCGGCGACGTTGACGAACGTCGAGGCACGGCCCAATAACGTCAGCTGCTGCCGCGCGTCCCAGGCGCCGTAATCCCCCGTCAGAAATCCCAAGTCATCGAAGCCCTCGCGCGCGTCGTCAGAATAGCCACCCGCGACCGCTGCACTCCGCACATGGACCCGTCCTGTTCCGAGGGGTGCGTCCTCGTCAGGCTGCAGCGTGATCGTGACGCCGGGCAGCGCCCGACCGACGATCGGGGCCTCCCTGATGTCGTCATCATCGTCAAACGCAATGCCGCCGGTTTCCGTCGTGCCGTAAAAGGAATGGATCTTGACGCCGAAGCGCTCGTGAAAGGCACGCACGATCGATGGTGGCAGCGGCGCGCCCGCCGACATCACCCGCGACAGCCCGCGCGGCCACCCCGCCGCTGGTGGATGGGTCACAAAGTACTGAAACATGAATGGCGCACCGGGAAGAAGTCGCGCGTTGAATTGCCGCGCGTCTGCCTCCAGCTGGGGAGGAACGAATGCGTCGCGAAGGACGATCGCCGTTCCCTGGAGTAGCAGGGGCATCAGCACGACGCCGAGACCGTATGAATGCGAGAACGGGATGACCGCGAGTTGCGTGTCAGAGGGTCGGATGCCCATCGCCGCAGCGATCTGGATCCCGTCGGCGATCAGTTGCGCGTCGTTGACAAGCGCGGCTTTCGGGACACCCGTCGATCCCGAGGTCAGTTTCAAAATGGAGGAGCCCGGATAGTGGCACGGCGCATCGTGGACGCGTGGCAGAAGTGTCAACCCGTCGAGATCGACGGCGCCGCCGCCTCCATATTTCCCCTCGTCGCGCGCCATCTCGGAGGGGAGGAGCACCGCAGCCGCCGCGAAGCGTTGCGCCAGCGATTGGATTTCGGTTGACGTGGTCCCAGGATCCACCGGCATGATCGACACCCCGATTGCCCGGCACGCGAGGAAAAAGGCGACGGCTGCCGGATGATTGCCGGCAGCGGACACGATGAGCTGACCGGCCTCCACATCGGCGAGCGTGATCAGACGTTCGGCATAACGCAGGTGAGCGCTCCAGATCCCGGACGCTGACAGAGAACGCTCGGCACCGGGTGCATGAATCAAGAGTCGTTTCGGATCGTTGCGGCACATGTCCGCGAACCGCGCGAGGATCTCGCTCACGCGGGGCCCGCGTGTTCGGCGGTCAGCGCGGGGGCCACCGCAGTATCGCCTGCACGTTCCCAGATCAGGCTGAATAACGGGCCGGTCCTGATTGTGGTGCCGATCGCCATGATCGCCAGCATCGTGAACATGGGGAGCGTGATCAAGCGGCGCTGCAGCCCCAGAGTCGCGAGAATCAGCTCCACCATGCCCCGCGCATTCATGAGCGTGGCAATGGCCAGTGCTTCACGCGGTTGTGCGCCGGTGATCCACGCCGCCGCCCAACAGGCGAGCCCCTTGCCCACGCACGCGGTCAGGAATACGACGACAGTCATGCTCCACAAGATCCAGGAGTCAATCATCATCAATTGCGTGTTCAAGCCGGAGTACACGAAAAACAGCGGGACCAGCAGGAAGCCGGTGACCATTTCGGCGACGACCAGCGGCTGCCGCATTCGCGCGAAGAACCAGCCGAGCGCCCGGCACACCGCGAGGATGCACATCAGCTGTACGAACAGCAGGGCCGCGAGCTGGGGATCGGACATATCGGGGACGCGTCGCGGTTGCGACGGAAGCGCCGCGCGCGAAAAGTATACTAACCCGACCATGCGCTGGATCGACTGTCTGCCGCACCAGCCGCCGATGCGGCTGCTCGAAGACGTCGTCGACGTGACGCCCGGGGAGCGCGCGACCGGCCGTCGCCTGACGCGTCCGGACGACTTTTTTTTCCAGGGACACTTTCCCGGGCAACCCGTCGTGCCGGCGATCATCCTGGTGGAGCTGCTGGCGCAGACGGGCGGGATCGCCGTGGCCGCGCCGTCGCCCGGCGCAGCGCCGTTCATCCTGCAGCTGAGAGTGGCTGCAATCGGGCCGTTCAAATTTCCGGCGGCCGCCGGCTCCGGCATGATGCTCGAGGCGCGCGCTTGCGTCGCAGGCCGGATGGGAAGCCTGTTCAAGATCGAGGGGACCGTCACGGCCGACGGTCTGCTGGTGGCGACCGGAAGCCTGACGCTCGCCGGGTAGGCGCCTTCGAATCCCGATGGATCGGACGCCGTTCGCCAACCTGCTGTTCCGCCTCACGGCGGAGCCGCGCGGATCTGCGTTCTCGTCCCCACTGTCACTTCCTGCGTGATGGCGCGGCCGTTGGCGGCAAAGACTCCGCCGAACCACAGCGAGCACTGGAGCGCGCCGCCAGCATCCGCCGAGCGCCGGCAGTAGGGCAGATCAGACCAGCGCACCGCCGTCCGCCCCTCGCTCTCGACCCTCTCCACCGCGAAACCGAACTCGTGCGCGCGCAAAAAATTCTTCACGGTATCGAGCGATCGCGAGGCCGTCACCAGCGGTGACTCCGCGAGGAGCGGCTGCATCAGACGCAGATGGGCGGGCCTCCCATCGCTGTTGACGCGCCATGCACGAACAGCGGTCGGCGTCCGGTCGTAGACGTCCCACTCGGTAAGGGATCCCCAGCGCACTTCGGCCGCACGCGGTGACGCCGCGTCACGAAACGCTGATCGATCGGCGCGGTGGAGCAGCGCGCCCTTCAGGCAGAGGAACGCGATCGCGATGCCGAGCATCGACACCGCAACCGTCCGCAGGCGCTGCCGTCCAGGCCAGACTGCCAGGAGGCCGAAGGCGAAAATGGCGATGAGCCACGGATCGCCCATCGCCACAAGCGGAAGCGCGACACGCGTGTCAGCGAACGGCCACGCCAGCCGGATTCGCGCCCCGGACATCGCGTCGAGCGCGAGGTGGCTCATGGCACCGGCGGCTGACGCGGCGGCAAGGGGCAGATAGCGTGATTCGCGTCCGAAAACGCGGACGATGAACGCCCCGATGCATGCCACAACCAGAGCGCCGACGATCGAGTGTGTGCCCGACTGATGCGCTCGGAGATAAATGTCCCAGCCGGCCGGTGCGAGGATGATGTCGACGTCCGGTGACAAGGCGCCGACGATCGCCGCGGCTCCCGCTGCGCGGCGGCCGCCTTCCTTGCCGAACAACGCAACCACCGCGCGGCCGGCGACGACGTGCGACAACGGGTCCATGCGATCGGCGGCTCAGACGACCGAATCGGAGTCGGGGCGCTGCGCGTCCCAGTAGTCGTAAAAATGGTACCAGAACTCCGGATGCGCACGCAGCCGCGCGCTCAATTGGTCGGCGAAGTCCTGCGCGGCGATGGTGATGGCCTCCTCCCTCGGACGATCGCGCGCGACGACGATCGGCACACCGGAGCGGACCCGGAACCGGCCGGCGGCCATCCGTTCGATGAAGCAGGGCACGAGTGGCGCGCCCGTCATGAACCCCATCAGCGGCGGCGTTTTCAGAAACGATGCCTGGCGCCCGAGCAACTGGACCGCGACGCGGTCGCGTCCCATGTGCCGGTCCATCAGCATCGCGACCACCTGGTTGTCCGCCAGTCGCCGGCGAATCTGCAGCGCGGTATCGAGCGACTGTCTGACTTCGATGGTATCGACGCCGAGCCGATCGCGAATCTCCCGCCTCAGGCGGTTGACGGTGGCATCCGGCTCCGCCTTGACCATGATCGTCAGCGGCAGGTTCACGATTCGCCGGAGGAATACGCCGCCCACTTCCCAGTTGCCGTAGTGACCGCTGACGAGGATCAGACCGCGGCCCTGCCCCAGCAGCTCGCTGAACAACCGGGCGTCCTCCTCGCGGTAATCGAACAACGCCTGCTGCTCGGTTGCCGACGCGCCCAGCGCGCGAATGAAGTCGATCACATCCCGCGCATACGCATCGAGCATCTCGCGGGCGCGGCGCTCGAGCGCGCGCGGCGCTTCGTCCGGAAAGATCGCGCTGAGGTTGGCGGCGATTGCGCGTCGCGTTTCGCGCATCAGCCGCCACGCGAGCCACATCACGGTGTGGCCGATCGCGTAAGAAATCGCCCGCGGCAGGACCGCGACAAGGCGGCAGGTGGCGCCGAAGATCGCGCCGTTGTTGAGCCCGTGCAGGGTCCACCGGCGGGGGATCGCGTCGCGACTGTCGGCCGGCGCCTCCTGACGCGGGTTCAGCGGCTCAGATGCGTTCAAGAAATCGATAGTACACCGCCAGAAAACAGGTGCGCGTGGTGTCGCGCACCGGTCGAAGCTTGCTCCGTTGACCCTCGTAAACGGCCGTGACCGGCACAGCGGCGATGCGGCCCCCGCGCCGCCGTACTTTCACGAGCATCTCGGTTTCGACTTCGTAGCCGGTCGCGCGCAACTGCAGAGGCCGGAGCGCGTCGACGCGGAAGACCCGGAACCCGCACTGCGTGTCGCGCACCCGAATCCCGATGAACCACGACAACGCGCGGCTGCCGATCCGGTTGGCGTGATAACGCGAAGCCGGCATCCGCGAGCGCTCGAATCGCCGTTCACCGATCACGACATCAGCATCGCCGGTCGCGGCTTCCTGCAACAGCGAGCAGGCCTCCTGTGGCAGATGTTGCAGGTCGCCATCGAGGAGCAGCACATGCGTGAAGTCACCAGCGAACACCCGCGCCAGCCCAGTCCGGACCGCGTGTCCTTTCCCGAGGTTGACGTCGTGGACGGCGACCTCCGCGCCCGCCTGCCGAGCCCGGTCACCGGTCCCGTCGCTCGAGCCATCGTCGACGACGATGACGCGGTCGACCGCCGCGCGCACGCCCTCGACGACGGCCGCAATGGTGCGTGCTTCATTGAACGCGGGGATCAGCGCGACCGCCCGCATCATCATCGGCGTCGGCCGGTCAGCAGCAGCGCGGGCAGCAACAGCACCGACGCCGCCGCCAGAGTGACAACGCTGACCGCGGAAACGATCCCGATGGAGCGGAGCGGCGGATACGAGGACCACACCAGCGTTCCGTACCCGGCCATGGTGATCGCCGCCGCGACGAGGATGACAGGCGCCAGCTCCGAGGTCGCGCGCTCGGCGTCGCCGCGCTCCTGAAAGCGGTGGACGAGGTGGATCCCGTAATCGACGCCGATGCCGACAAACGTGACGACCGCGAACA
>JAYVYV010000141.1:0-4490 GCA_043783985.1 Acidobacteriota bacterium
TTCTGCTGCAGGTAGGTGAGGTCCGGAATGATCCGATCCACGCCGAGCAGCTCCGGGTCCGGGAACATCACGCCCGCATCGACGACGATCGTCGTCTCACCCCAGGTGAGCGCGAGCATGTTCATCCCGAACTCGCCCAGTCCGCCGAGCGCTACGACTTCGAGCATCAGTCTTGGTTACCTGGGAACCCAAAGGCCGCCAAACGCGCAAAGAACACCAGCGTTGCGGTCTGAGCGTGCGTTGCGTTCCTGACCATCGGCGGACACACTCCTGGCGGAGTCGATCCGGTCGATGGGGCCGCCGCAGCGGCTCGGTCAGGCTGCTGGGTGCGCCTGAAGTGTGAGGGCGGGATGAGGTCCGGCTAAAGCCGGACACTACCGATACTTACGGCGAAACTATAGCACAGCTCAGCGCCGGGGTACATAGGCGTCTGCAAGGGCGGCGAATTCGGCGATCGACAGCGTCTCCGGACGGCGCGAACCGTCCAGTCCCGCCGCCGACAGCAGCTCGTCCGGCCGGGGGTGCCGCGGATGACGGTGGATGTCGAGCGCGAGCAGCGCGTTGGCCAGCGTCTTCCGCCGGCGGGTGAACACCGCCTGGACGAGCCGCGCGAACAGCGCCGCATCCTTGACCGGCGGGCGGAGCGGGCGAAACCGCAGGCGCACGAGCGACGACAGGACCTTCGGCGGCGGACGGAACGCGCCAGCCGGAAGCTTCAGCACCGTCTCCACGTCGGCCGCATGGCCGATCAGGATGCTGAGGACCCCGTAGTCACGCGAGCCGGGCTGCGCGACCAGCCGGTCGGCGACCTCGCGCTGCAACATCAGGGTCGCGTCCACGAGCGGGACGCCGGCCGCGTACAGCTCGACCAGCTTGAACATGATGGGCGACGCGACGTTGTAGGGCAGGTTGCCTGCCACGCGCAGTGCATCTGAAATCTGAACTCTGAACTCTGAAGTCTCCGTCTCGAGGAAGTCCCCCTGCACAACCGTGAGGTTGGGCGGGGCGTCCACCTCGAGCCCCGCGGCGAGGTCGCGATCGATTTCGAACGCCGTCACCGACCTGGCGCACGCGGCCAGCGGGCGGGTGAGCGCGCCGGGACCGGGGCCGATCTCGATGAAGTCCTGATTGGGCTGCGGCGCGATCGCCCGGATCACCTTCTCGACCCACACCGGCTCGAGGAAGTGCTGTCCGAAGCGCTTACGTGCGCGGATCATCGGCACGCCAATACTGTTCTTCGATGGCTTCGATCTCGTCCTCGCTCATGCCGAAGTAGTGGCCGACTTCGTGAATCAGCGTCTCCCCGATCGCCACGACGAGGTCGTCGTCGTCGCGTGAGGCGCGCTCGTGCGGGCCCTGAAAGATCAGGATGCGATCGGGCATACGAGTGCCGCCTCCCCACGAGCGCTCGGTCAGCGGGACGCCCTGATAGAGACCGAGCAGCGTGTCGGGCGCGTGCACGTCCATCTCGCGCAGCAACTCGGGCGACGGCTCGTCCTCCACGATGATCGCGATGTTCCGCATTTCCCGGCGGAACCGGCGCGGAATCGATTGGAGCGCCTCAGCGACGAGCTTTTCGAACGCGCTTCGTTCCACCGGTGTGCCGTTTCTTCGGGCCGACGCGCCGGTCTGCCCCTGCGCCCGCGGGTTTCTTTGCCAGACCGCGTGCCTTCGGCTGCTTCGGCGCGGCTGACTTCTTCTGTTTGTTCACGGAGGCGGACCGCTGTGGTCGTCCGGACTCTTCGCGCGAGACGACCGTGCGGTAGTAGTCGCAGTCGTCGACGACGAAACACCGGTCGCAGAGCGGCGTCGGGCGGCAGATGCGCCGGCCGTGGAGGATCAGCGTGTCCGAGGTCCGCGTCCAGCGCTCCGGCGGCAGCGCGGCGCACAACTGCTGCTCGACGACGATCGGATCGCCGGACTCGACGATGCCGATGCGGTTCGCCACGCGCAGCACATGACGGTCCACGGGCAGGCCGGGGATGCCGAGCGCGTGGCCGAGCACGACGTTCGCGGTCTTGCGCCCCACCCCGGGGAGCTCCACGAGCGCGGCCATGGTCGCCGGCACCTCGCCGTCGTGACGGTCGACGAGCGCCTGCGCCATGCCGATGAGCGACTTCGATTTCGCGCGGAAGAACCCGGTGGAGTGAATCTGCGGCTCGAGCTCGGCGGACGTCGCCTTCGCGAGCATCCGCGCGTCGCGGTAGCGTGCGAAGAGCGCCGGCGTGACCATGTTGACACGCGCGTCGGTCGACTGCGCGGAGAGGATGGTCGCCACCAGGAGCTCGAAGGCCGTGCTGAAATGCAGCTCGGTGTCGGCACCGGGGTGTTGCGGCTCCAGCCTGTCGAGAGTCGCGCGCGTGTCGCGTGGCGTTTTCATCGCCGTGCGTGGTGTCGGTCGGTTGCACCAGGAGGAGTGGTCAGTGGACTCCGGGCTCCGTGCCTTTGTTCCAGCCGACGTTGCTGTACGACTCGGAGTAGACGCGCCAGTGCTCCTGCAGCGCGGCAATCAGGTTGGGCACGAACTGCACGGGGACGACGACCTTGGCTCGGACCGGTGCGCGCACGACCTGCTGGGTCTCGGCTTCCTTGATTTCCTTCTCGGACAGCGGCATCACTTCGCAGAAGGTGAGGGTGAAGTCGAACGGCGTATGCGCGATCGAGCAGAAGTTCGCATAGGTGCGCGGCGCAGACGAGTCCTCTTCGGGAAGGATGGTGAAGTTGATTTGCTTGGGCTTCTGTTGATCGGACATGTCAACAGTCTAATCCTTCTGCTTCTCCTCGGCGCGCGCCCCGCGCAGCACGTTTTCCATCGAATGGTTGCCCTCGTGGCACGCGTACTCGAACATGCGCTCGCGGGTCGCGGTGAAGGGGATCTCCGCCGTCCACGGCCGCGCCCACGTCTCCGGATCCTCGGCGGTGACCTGATAGCGGATCGCCGTCGGGCCCGTGCGGGTGAAGCGTTCGACGACATGCAGGCGCGGACCGGACGACTGGAAATGGGTTTTCTCGTTGAAGTTCGTCGTGTCGACGACCAGCGTGTCGCCCTCCCAGCGCCCGATCGAATCGCCCAGCCACAGGTGCACGTCCGGTGGCAGGTGACGGCCGCCGATCCGGACGATCCGCGCGTCGTGGACCAGCTCCGTGTAGATCAGCAGGTGGTCGGGAGTCTGCACGATCTGATAGAGGTTCTGGCCGAACGGGTTCGGCACCATCGGCGGTGACGCGTTCGACGAACCGAACGCAGTTTCCAGCAGGCAGCGCTCGTCCAGGCCCAGCAACTCGGGGTCGTCCTTCGAAGATTTCGGACGCGCGGCAGCGCGCTCTTTTGCAGCAGGAAGGAGCGCCGGGAGCCGGCCGTCGGGTGGATCGACGATGAGCGAGGTGCGCCGGTCCGGGACCACCGGCATCCGGTCCATGTAGTTGTAATCGAGATCCGGGGCCTGGAGGTCGTCCGGCGGGAAGTTCTTGCGGAAATTCTCGAGCCAGGTGCGTTCGTACTCGCCGGCCTCCGCCGCCGAGAAGAATTGCTTGCCGGCCAGGTCGGGTGGGCGCTGAAGCGACGTGACCGTTCCGCTCGACCAGAAGCCCTGGAAGTCGGGAGGGTGCTTCGCCCGTTGCGCCGATACCTCGAGCGATACAAGGGCCACGGCCAGCGCGACGAGCGTGATCCGTCCCGGCATGCGGTTGATTCTAATACTTCCTCATCACGCCGACGACGACGCCCTGGATCTGGACCTGATCGGGGTCGGCGAAAATCGGCTGCATCGCCGCGTTGGCCGGCTGCAGCCGGATCTTGCCGCCCGGGTCCCGGTAGAACTTCTTCAGGGTGACGTCCGATCCGCGCAGCAGGGCGATCACCATCTCGCCGTTGTCGGCGGTCTTGCGATCTTCCACGACGACGAAGTCGCCGTCCCTGATTTGTTCGTCGATCATCGAATCGCCGCGAACGCGCAGGACGTAGGTGTCGCGCTTGCCGACGAAGTCTTCGGGCACGGCGAACGTCTCGTTGGAGGCGACCGCTTCGATCGGCTGGCCGGCGGCGACATAGCCAAGCAGCGGGAGCTCGACCGCGCGGCCGCCGGTGCGGGTCGGGATCATCTCCACGGACCGGCTGCGGTTCCACGCGCGCTTGATGAAGCCTTTCTCCTGGAGGTTCGTGAGGTGCTTGTGCACCGTCGCGAGCGAAGAGAGCCCGAAGCGCCGGCCGATTTCCTCGAGACTCGGGGCGTACCCGTGCTGAGTGATGAACTCGTTCAGGTAGTCCAGTATCTCGCGCTGACGCTTAGTCAGTGGAAGCATGTTCGCCCTCAGCTCAGCTGAAGCCTTCGTGCTTCAGGCGAAAGTAATATACGCAAAGGAAAGGCGAAGGTCAAGGATCCTGCGGCGTGGCTCTGGAGTGGACCATGGACCCGTTCAGGCCTGGGTCGTTTCCAACCTGATCCTCTTTGTCTAGGGCCTGGGCCTTGGTGTGGCCCGCGGTTTCGGGA